>JAAELZ010000698.1 GCA_024226105.1 Pseudomonadota bacterium
CAGGGCGCCACGACGCCGGTCACTATGGGTTCGCACGCGGCCATCGCTATTCTTGACCTGCACCACCGGGCCTTCATCGATAAACAAGCCGGTCAGGGTGACGACTTCTTCCAGTGAACCGCCGCCATTACCGCGCAGATCGATAATAATCCCTTCAACCTGTTGCTGTTTGAGTTCTTCGATCAGGCGTGTGACATCCCTTGTTGTGCTACGGTAAGTGGTATCGCCTTTAGAACGTCCTTCGAAATCGATATAAAACGAGGGCAATACAATAATTCCCAGAGTTGATTTACCCGCATCTGTCTCAACATCCAGCGTGCGGCTTTTAGCTGCCTGGCTATCGAGTTTGATTTTGTCCCTGACCATCGAAACTTCCCTGGCGCTGGCATTGCTACCCAGCGCGCCCGGTAGAATGGACAGGCGAACATTGGATCCTTTGGGGCCGCGAATCAGGTCAACGACATCGGACAATCGCCATCCGAAAATATCAACAAATTCGCCTTCAATACCCTGTGCAACGGCAAGTATTTTGTCTTCAGCATGAATTTGTCCAGACTGATCAGCTGGCCCACCGGGAACAATGCTAACAATTTCTGTCTGATCATCTTCTGAGCGCAAAACGGCACCAATACCCTGTAAAGACAGGCGCATGCTTATGTTGAATTCTTCAGTTGCGCGTGGCGAGAAATAACCGGTATGAGGCTCAATCGCACTGGCATAGGCGTTAATGTAGATTTGAAATATTTCGTTATCTTTGATTTGCTGGCTGCGTCGGGCAATACTTTTATAGCGCCGGCCTAGTATTTCATGCGCCTCATCAGATTCTTCATCAGACAGGTGAAGGTTAATCAGATCGTTTTTAATTCGTTTGCGCCATAAAGAATTAAGCTCATCTTCATCGGCAGCAAAGGGGCTTTCACTCCGGTCGAGCACATAGTACTCGTCAATCGAATAATTAAAGTTATGCTCCAGGCGCTGGAGGGCGTAGTCGGTGCGTTCTTTTACACGTTTCCGGTAAATATCGAATATAGCGTGATAGGCAGCGGTAACACCCCGGCGAATATAATCATCGAAATTATTTTTCAGTTTCCTGATTTCCTCTATGTCCGTGGCGGTGAAAAACAGGCGTGCGGGGTCCAGGCTATCGATATAATTATCCAGGATGGTTTGCGACAGTGAGTCATCGAGGTGAAATTCTTTGTAGTGGAATTGCTCCAGCAATCGATCAATGACTTTTATCTCATAACTATGACGAACATCGTTAACACGCTGCTGCTCAGGGCTGAGTTCCTGAGTATCATCAGAGGTTTGCGCCAAACTGCCGCTGACAATGATTCCGCTAACAAGCAAAAACAGCGCGGTGCGCTTGATCAATGGATGTAAAAATGTGACGGACAATACTTATTCCTGACTGGTTTAAAGACTCGCAGGCCTATTATATAGTGTAAACAGGGACTGGTTGCTTGTTCTTTTAGATATGATTTTCTGGAAAAGATTCTAAATTCTTTGGAATTTTTCGTATTCGATAGTTTGTTCCTGACTTCAAACGCGTTACAATAATAAGCTATTCTGATACGATGCATAAATAACTATTATCCATGGCTCCTTCAGTTCGACCGGTTTCACCCCACCTGCAGATATACAAACCTCAGCTCACCTCGGTAATGTCCATATTACATCGCATTACCGGTGTTCTCACGTTTGCCGGTTCTATATGTATTCTTGTCTGGCTTGTTTCACTGGCGTGGGATGCGGCATTGTATTCTTTTTTGCAGGAAGTGGCGGTGAGTATTCCAGTGCAGGTATGTCTGTTTTTCTGGTCACTGGCACTGGTATATCACCTCTTAAATGGCCTGCGTCACCTTAGCTGGGATGCGGGCAAGGGGTTTGAAAAACCGGAAATCTATAAAAGCGGTAAGCTGGTGGTCGGCCTCTCCCTTCTCATCACAATTTTTATCTGGGTTTCAAAAGCCGTATGAACTATTCAGAACAAGAGGCTAAAAAGGAAAGCGGTGTGCCGCACTGGAAATGGCAGCGCCGCAGCGCTCTGGTTTTGGTTCCACTCAGCCTCTGGTTGCTGTACAGCCTGGTTCATCATGTGGGTGCACCTTATCAACAAGCCTATGAATGGGTGGCAAACCCGGTGGTCGCTGTGTTGTTGATCGTTTTTGTTGGCGCCATGTTTTACCATGCCAAGCTGGGCTTGCAAGTTATTATCGAGGACTATATCGCTGATTTATCAGGCCGCCACGCCATACTGAAAATTTCCAACCTGCTGTGCTGGATTGCAATGCTGGTGGGTATCGTGTCTATCCTCAAAATTGTCCTGAACGTGTGATGCTTCCACGTCAATAGCGAACAATTAATTTCTACTCCACGTTTTTAACAATAAAATAATTCGACGAAGAATATGAAAATTAGCTCATATGATGTCGTTGATCACCAGTTCGATGTGGTGGTCATTGGCGCGGGCGGTGCGGGTCTACGCGCCACGCTCGGTATGGCGGCCAAAGGTCTCGATACCGCCTGTATCACCAAAGTATTTCCCACGCGCAGCCATACCGTCGCCGCGCAGGGGGGGATTTCAGCTGCCCTGGGTAATGTTGGTGAAGATGACTGGCGCTGGCATATGTATGACACCGTCAAAGGATCGGACTGGCTGGGTGATCAGGATGCAATCGAATTTATGTGCAAAGACGCGCCGGATGCCATCATCGAACTTGAACATTACGGTGTTCCGTTTTCACGTACCGATGACGGAAAAATATATCAACGCGCGTTTGGTGGCATGACCACACATTTTGGGGAGGGGCGTGCGCAACGAACCTGCGCCGCAGCGGACCGTACCGGACACGCAATATTGCACACACTGTATCAGCAATCGCTGCGCCACAAAGCGCGTTATTTCATTGAGTATTTTGCTATCGATCTGATTTTTGAAGATGGCGAGTGTCGTGGTGTTCTGGCCTGGGACCTGGCTGAAGGAACCTTGCATCGTTTCGCGGCCAAAATGGTGGTGCTTGCAACGGGTGGTTATGGGCGCGCATTTTATTCCTGTACCTCTGCCCATACCTGTACCGGTGACGGGAATGCCATGGTGCTGCGTGCCGGTCTGGCGCTCCAGGATATGGAGTTCGTGCAGTTTCACCCGACCGGCATCTATGGCGCAGGCTGCCTGATTACTGAAGGTGTACGTGGCGAGGGTGGCTATCTGACCAATAAAGACGGTGAGCGTTTCATGGAACGCTATGCCCCGAATGCTAAAGACCTGGCTTCACGCGATGTGGTGAGCCGTGCCATGACCATCGAAATTAATGAAGGTCGCGGGGTAGGTGATGAATCGGATCACATTTTTCTGCACCTTGAGCACCTTGGCCCGGAATTAATCGAAGAGCGCCTGCCGGGCATTGCAGAATCAGCGCGTATATTCGCGAATGTAGATGTCAGCAAGGCGCCGATCCCCGTGTTGCCGACGGTTCACTACAATATGGGCGGTATTCCGACCAATGTGCACGGCGAAGTGGTTAACCTGGTAGATGGAAACCCGGATCAGGTGGTTCCCGGCTTGATGGCAATCGGTGAAGCCGCGTGCGTGTCCGTACACGGTGCAAATCGCCTGGGCTCAAATTCCCTGCTGGATCTAATTGTATTCGGGCGTGCCGCTTCAAATCGCGCTGCAGAGGTTGTCGACACAAGCAGCGCTAAGGCCAGCCTGTCCGAGGCGGCGGGCGAAGCGGCACTTTCCCGCTTTGACGAGTTGCGTTACGCCAGCGGTAATACCACAACCGCCGAGATTCGCAACGATATGCAAAAAACCATGCAAAGCCATTGTGCGGTATTCAGAACCGAAGAAAATCTGCAGCAGGGGGTTGATAAAATGGCCGAGGTTGTCGGGCATTTTGACGATCTCAAAGTCAGTGATCATACACTGGCGTGGAATACCGATCTGGTGGAAACACTTGAACTGGCAAACCTGCTTTCTCAGGCCAGTGTGACGGCCAACGCCGCTTTAAATCGTCAGGAAAGCCGCGGTGCGCACGCCCGGGACGATTACCCTGACCGAGATGATAAGCAGTGGATGAAACACACACTGACTTATTTTGACAGCGAAAGCAAACAGACCCGAATTGACTATCGGCCTGTCCACGATTACACCTTAACGGATGAAATTGAGTACATTAAGCCTAAAAAGCGCGTGTACTAAATAAACGACTAAATCACATGGCACAGTTTAAATTACCCAAAAATTCGGTCGTCAAACAGGGCAAAACCGTCAGCGCAACAACAGACGGGGCGAAGAAAGTTTTCAATGTTTACCGCTGGTCGCCTGACAAAGGGGAGAATCCAAAGATTGACCGTTATGAGGTCGATATCGATGCCTGCGGCCCCATGGTGCTGGATGCGATGCTCTATATTAAAGACGAGCTGGACAGCACGCTGGCCTTTCGCCGGTCCTGCCGAGAAGGAATTTGCGGTTCCTGTGCGATGAATATCGACGGCACTAATACACTGGCCTGCACCAAGGCCATAGAGGAAGTAGACGGCGAAGTAAAC
>JAAELZ010000699.1 GCA_024226105.1 Pseudomonadota bacterium
GGGAGAACTGGCCGAGATGGGCGAGAAAGTCAGTGAACAGATTGACCTGGTGCCACTAACGGTACGGGTGATACGCAATATTCGCAAGACCTACCATTGTCCGGACTGCGAAACCGGCATTTAGACAGCTCCATTACCAAAACAACCGATTCCCGGCAGTATAGCCAGCCCGGGAACACTGGCTCATGTTGCCGTCAACAAATATATTAACGGCATGCCGTTATATCGACAAGAAACGGAGTTTAAGCGCCTGGATATCCCGCTGACGCGCTCGACCCTGGCAACGTGGATGATTAAAGCAGGCATATTGGTGCAACCGTTGATTAATTTGCTGCGAGAAACAATGCTCGACTATGATGTGCTGCAAATGGATGAAACCCGGTGCCAGGTACTCAAGGAGCCGGGTAAAACACCACAAAGCCAGTCTTATATGTGGGTACAGCGTGGCGGACCACCTGGTAGCCTGATCATACTGTTTGACTATGCACCGACCCGATCGCAGGAAGTACCCGTTGAGCTATTGGGTGATTATGCCGGGTATTTGCAGATTGATGGCTATGAGGGTTACAACAAGA
>JAAELZ010000700.1 GCA_024226105.1 Pseudomonadota bacterium
CAGACCAGCACATTCACCCAGATGGGTGGCGAAGGTACACCCTGGATTGGCCAGGCGCCGTTTTGCGAAACACCTCACATATTCGTTAATCTGGGTGATGGAACCTACTTCCATTCCGGTTCGTTGGCGATCCGAGCGGCCATCGCAGCCGGGGTCAATATCAGCTACAAAATACTGTACAACAGCGCCGTCGCCATGACCGGCGGGCAGAAGATTGACGGGGAATTAAGCCTTCCACAGCTCACACAACAGCTCTCCGCGGAGGGCGTTAAGCGAATTTGCGTGGTAAGCGAGAATCCAGGCCGTTACGCGGAAAATTCCGGCCTCGCTACCGGAACAGATGTTCATTCACGCACCGACTTCGATGCCGTGCAGAAATCGTTACGCGAGACCAGGGGCGTGAGCGTGCTGATTTATGACCAGATGTGCGCTACCGAGAAGCGACGACAGGTCAAACGAGGCAAACTACCGGCCACCAAAACCTACGCCTACATCAACGCTGATATCTGCGAAAACTGCGGGGACTGTAGCCTGAAATCTAACTGCCTTGCTGTAGTGCCGATTGATACTTCTCTGGGGCGAAAAAGGCAAATAGACCAGGCGGCCTGCAACCATGATTTTAGTTGTGTTAACGGGTTTTGCCCGAGTTTTGTAACCATAAAAGGCAAACGAAAGCCTGCGAAAGACACGCTATTAACAGCCGATACAAGCCCGCTCTCAGAACCTCAACTACCCTCGCTGGAATCACCCTACGCCATGGTGATCACGGGCGTTGGCGGCACGGGTATCGTCACCCTGAGCGCCATACTGGGCGTTGCCGCTCACCTTGATGGTAAGGGCATAAACGTACTCGACATGACCGGCATGGCCCAAAAATTTGGTGCGGTATCCAGTCATCTCCAGATCGCAAAACGCCACGATGAAATACATGCTACGCGAATTGCGGCCGGACATGCTGACTTACTGTTAGGTTGTGATGCGATTACCGCCAGTAGCGCCGATTCACTGGCCAAACTCGACCGTAGCCGCTCGTATGCGGTGATTAACGATTATGCCGCAGTAACCTCGGATTTTTTAAATGATCCGGACAGGCAATTTCCTGTCCGGGAGATACATGAACTCATTGGTGATTCAATAAAGGCGGAACGGACCTGGTTCTTCAACGGCACCCATCTCGCAGAGAAAGCCTGCGGAAACCCTATCGCCAGTAATATGTTGATGGTGGGATACGCCTGGCAACGTGGATTGATCCCACTCTCCCGCCAATCGATCGAACAGGCGATTTCCATCAACGGCACCGCTATTGAGATGAATCTCCAGGCGTTCAACTGGGGCAGATGTCTTGCAGACGACCCCGACAAGGTCGTCGAGCAGCTTGGTCTTAAGCCGATACCGGAACCTACGCTTGATGAGGTCATCTCACTCAGGCGTGAATTATTGGCTGACTACCAGGATCAAAAACTGGCCGAAAAATATGGAACGCTCATTGAAAAACTGCGAGTTGCTGAATCAGGCACCAACGGTGGCGAAGAGTTGAGCCGTGTTGCTGCGCAGCAATATGCACGCCTGCTGATGATCAAAGACGAATTTGAGGTCGCCAGGCTACTGACCAGCCACGGTTTTAAGACAGAGCTGGAGGCTCAATTTGAAAAAGGCTATGAGACGAACTACCTGCTTGCACCACCTTTGTTGAGCCGGTCTAAAGATAAAACAAAAGACCCTGATAAAATGACCTTCGGTGACTGGTTAACACCCGTGCTCAAATTTGTCGCTGGCAAGCGGAAAATCAGAAATTCCCGGCTTGATCCATTTCGTTACAGCACGGAACGCAAAATCGACCTGGCGCTTTTGAAAGCCTATGAAGCACTGTTAGAGCATACGATTGAATCTTTAAATACGGATAACCAGACGCAACTTCTCCAGCAGCACAAAATGGCTGAGCAGGTCAGGGGATTTGGCCAGATGCGCGTTAAAAAGGCTCAGGAGGTAATGGCAAATTGGTCAGCGAATCTAAACGGCTGATCCGCTTTGGGGCCGGGACTGAAGTCCCGGTTCCTTTTATAGGACTTCGTCCAACTACAGCGCAGAACCTAAAATCGATCTGGCGCTTTTGGAGCTGGGGCTTTAGCCCCGGCAACTGTGCCAGTATGCCGGGACTGAAGTCCCAGTTCCTTTTATAGGACTTCGTTCAACTACAGCGCAGAACCTAAAATCGATCTGGCGCTTTTGGAGCTGGGGCTTTAGCCCCGGCAATTGTGCCAGTATGCCGGGACTGAAGTCCCAGTTCCTTTTATAGGACTTCGTTCAACTACAGCGCAGAACCTAAAATCGATCTGGCGCTTTTGGAGCTGGGGCTTCAGG
>JAAELZ010000701.1 GCA_024226105.1 Pseudomonadota bacterium
ACCTGCCACGTTCAGGCCCATGACCCTGGCGGCACGTACTGCGGTCGAGCGCTCTTCGGGGGTAATTCTAATCAGGCTGGCGCTGCCACCGCGGTGCAGGTTTGAGCGAAACTCGCCGGCTGCAGCCTGCCGTTTCATCGCCGCAACCACTTTTCCACCAATGACAAAACAACGGATATCCGCACCACCCGCTTCTTTTATATATTCCTGCACCAGGATATCCGCATTCACACCCATAAAGGCTTCGATTACACTCTCCGCCGCCTTAGCCGTTTCTGCAAGTACCACACCGATGCCCTGGGTACCTTCTAGCAGCTTGATAACCAGTGGCGCGCCACCGACCATCTTGATTAAGTCTTTCACGTCATCAGGTTTATTGGCAAACCCCGTCACCGGCATGCCGAGTCCGCGGCGTGATAACAACTGCATGGAACGCAATTTATCGCGTGAACGACTGATGGCAACGGATTCATTCAGGGGATAAACCCCCATGACCTCAAACTGGCGTAATACCGAGGTGCCGTAAAATGTGATCGACGCCCCAATACGTGGAATTACCGCATCAAAACCGGTTAATTCCCCCCCTTTATAGTGAATTGTCGGCTTATGTGACGCGATATTCATATAGCAGCGCAATGCATCGAGAACCTTAATCTCGTGACCACGATCTTTTGCAGCTTCGATCAGCCGTCGTGAAGAATACAGTTTCCTGTTTCTGGAAAGTAAAGCGATTTTCATCAGGTTTCCTGCTTTTATAATTTATACAGCTCGTTCGCATCGAGTTTACCGCAAAGAAAAGAAGCATCAGGATCAACAATAGCACGATGTTCCATCGCGCGACGCCCCAGCAACATTCTAAAACGCATACTGTCACGGTTGGTCAAAGTTAGCTCGACAGGCCATTGATGTTGACAGATTACGAGTTCAGTCTCAATCACAAACCGCATTTCACTATGCCCGCCAGAATCGCTGACAAGCCGCTCATCAATCAGGCGCGCTTCACACTCTACCACCAGATCATTTGTTGTTTGCAAGGGATGCATGCCAAAGCGCACAAAATCCAGCCCATCACGTTTGAATTTTTCAGCTCTAAAAGCATGCAAAGCCGATGTTTTAGCACCCGTATCCACTTTTGCTTTGATCGCGGGCAGACACAACTCCGGCAAGTTAGCCCATTCGCGCCAACCAAGCATAATACGCTTGTCGCCCTCATCTTGATTTACATGGTTTTCAGGTCTATTAGCCTGCATTGTCATCCTCAAGCATAATCCACTGGTAAGGCCGTGGTGTATTTTAATCGCTCCATGGCAAAACTGGAACTGACATCATCGATATCCACCTCTTCGATCAGGCGTTTGTAAAAACGATCATAAGCCGGGATATCCGGAACCACCACGCGCATCAGATAATCTGTCTCGCCGCTCATGCGATAAAACTCGACAACTTCTTCAAAGCTGGAAACCGCTTGTGCAAAGGTTTTCAGCCATGTTGCACTGTGGTGCCGGGTGCGGATACTGACAAATACATCAATACCCAGGTTGAGCGCTTCGCGATCAACCAAGGCGACACGGTTACGAATAACGCCGCGCTTTTCAAGGTTTTGAATGCGTCGCCAACACGGCGACGTACTGAGTCCGACGCGTTCTGCCACTTCCGCAGTTGACAATGTCGCATCCTGTTGCAGAATTGACAGTATTCTCTTATCTAACCTGTTCATGGTTTAATTTGCTAAAATATTCCAATTATTGGGAAATTTACCCTATTTGGTGAGAATTTTCAGATTAAATTGAAATCTTAATCTGCCCGCTATGCAGTAAGATTCCTGCCATTACTTATTTACCACATACTTAGCTAATGAACACTTCTGCTCCCCTGGATCTGGCCTTTTTACGCAGTGAAATTGTCGGCATCAATACACGCCTCACAACCCCTTATGGCG
This sequence comes from Pseudomonadota bacterium, assembly GCA_024226105.1. Lineage (GTDB taxonomy): Bacteria > Pseudomonadota > Gammaproteobacteria > Arenicellales > Poriferihabitantaceae > JAAELZ01. Next base: position 1,940 of record JAAELZ010000701.1, read on the forward strand.
AGCGCCTGCTCACCTACGCTGACTACACCGCTTCCGGGCGCTCTTTGAGATTCGTAGAGAATTACCTGCTGAACAAGCAGGATTTGTATGCCAACAGCCATACGGAAGATGATACCACCGGGCGCGTAACCACGGAGCTGTTACACCAGGCTGAAGAACGTATAAAAACGGCGGTAAATGCCGGCCCTGGTGGTCGTATCATCGCCACCGGTAGCGGTGCAACCGGGGCAATTGACCGGATGCAACAAATCGTCGGGGTACGCCTGCCGGCGGCAAGCCGCCAGATTCTGCAACAACTGGCAGAGGCCTACCTGGGAGAGACACAGGCAAAATCTTTTGATGAGTATTGCGGGCAACATCAGCCGGTGGTATTTGTCGGCCCTTACGAGCACCATTCCAATGAAATTTCATGGCGCGAAGGTCTGGCCACCGTGGTTGAAGTACAGCTTGATGAGGAGGGTGGCGTCGATTTGAGCCACCTTGAAGGCCTGTTGCAGAAAGAGGAATACCTGAATCGCTTACGCATCGGCTCCTTCTCCGCCGCTTCCAATGTGACCGGCATTATCTCGCCCGTACATGATATTGCCCGACTATTACACCGGCACAATGCCCTGGCATTTTTCGACTACGCCGCGAGTGCGCCCTATGTTCCTATCGACATGAACCCTGAGCCAGACGAAAACGCTGAAGGAGACGCCTCAATGGACGCCATATTTATTTCACCGCACAAGTTCCTCGGCGGTCCGGGGGCCAGTGGCGTGCTGGTTTTTAACGAGCGAACCTATCATAAGGAACTGCCACCGACACTGGCAGCGGGCGGCACGGTTGATTACGTCGGCCCGAGCTCACA
>JAAELZ010000702.1 GCA_024226105.1 Pseudomonadota bacterium
ATTACCGTGCGTGCAGATGGCGCAACCCTTCGCGGTCTACGAATTGTTAATTCAGGCGGATCACATAATACGGTGGATTCCGGCATATTGATTGAGGCTGATAATAACCTGGTCGAAAACAACGTTCTTGAGGATGTACTGTTTGGTATTCACCTGAAAAAGGCCAATGACAATACCTTGCGAGGTAATAGCATTTCATCACTGGATCGGGATATTTCCCTGCGTGGTGACGGTCTCAGAATGTGGTATAGCGCCGACAACCTGATCGAGAATAATCATTTTGCCCGAATCCGGGACATTGTGGCGAGTAACTCAGCGGACAACCGGGTGCTGGGCAATACCATTGAACAAAGCCGTATTGGCATGGAATTTATATTTTCACCCGGAAACGAAATTGCGCATAACACGATCAGCCACAATACCACCGGCATCGTTATAGTGTATTCAGACGAGATTGATATTCATCATAACCGTATCCAGCACATGAGGAAATTAACGGGTTCGGGGCTCTCGTTTAAGGAAAGTGCGGATGTGAGTATCCGTGATAACCAGATTGCGCACAGTAATACTGGTTTGCTGGCCAATTCCTCGCTAGACCCGGAAAATATCATGACGGTCGAGGGTAACCTGTTTGCCTATAACGTGCTGGGCATCTATTTTCACGGGGAAAAGGGCGGCAGCATCATTCGTGGGAACCATTTTGAAAATAATTTTACCGATGCCATGGGCAGTGCATCAACCACCATCAGAGGTAACAAATGGGCTGGCAATTACTGGGATCAGTATCAGGGCTTTGATCGCAATCACGATGGCACAGGAGATCGGCCTCACAATGTTTATCTGTACAGTGAGGACCTCTGGGCCAATACCCCCATGAGTCGTTTTTTTCGAGGTTCGCTGGTGATGGATTTGCTGGACTTTGCGATGCGGTTGGCGCCATTTTCAAGTCCCGAACTAAAATACAGCGATCCATTTCCGGGTATGCCAGTTGATGCCAATACTCCGGTGATAACCGTTGGCGCTCTACCTCTGCCGGAGTGAATTGATTGATACGGTTTTGAATAAAATAGTGATAGACGGTCGCTTCTCTTACATAACCAAATGGCTTTGTCAATAGGAGGCAGGTCTAATTGTGAGCGGGGTGGCGTCAACGTACAGTATGCTGCAATTGCGTAAAAGTATGTAGTCGCGATGTGCGTAGGGCCTCACCGCCTTTCACGTAAAGGGCATTTCGAGCCCGAAATATGATAATTATCATGAATCGTTATTAACCAACAGGTAGGAGTTTATATGTCTAAAATTATAACTAGTAAATGGTCACGTCGTGGCGTACTGAAGGCCGGTGCGGTCTCAGGTGCTGCTTTGAGTGCGCCGATGTTCTTTACCAGGAACGCGTTCGCAGCGGATTTTTTGAATGATCCGGGCAGTGCAGCTAACGTGACTTTCGGCTTTAACGTGCCACAAACCGGCGCGTACGCAGACGAAGGCGGCGACGAGTTGCGCGCTTATCAACTGGCGGTCAAGCACATCAATGGTGAAGGCGACGGTGGCATGATGAACACCATGAAGCCTATGTCGCTTAGCGGCAGCGGTGTTCTGGGTAAGAAAGTCACTTATGTAACGGGTGATACGCAAACTAAATCTGATGCGGCGCGTGCTTCAGCCAAGCGCATGATCGAAAAAGACGGCGTCACCATGGTTACCGGCGGCTCTTCTTCAGGTGTGGCGATTGCAGTTCAGTCACTGTGTCAGGAAGCAGGTGTTATTTTCATGGCCGGTTTGACGCACTCAAACGATACCACGGGTAAAGACAAGCGACGTAATGGCTTCCGTCATTTCTTCAATGCCTATATGTCTGGTGCTGCGCTGGGTCCGGTGCTTGAAAATAACTACGGAAAAGAGCGTAATGCTTACCATTTAACCGCGGATTACACCTGGGGCTGGACTCAGGAAGCCTCAATGGTGGCTTCAACCGAAGCGATCGGCTGGAAAACAGCGGCAACGGTTAAAACACCAGTAGGTGCGGGTGACTTCAGTCAGTTCATTACCCCTGTATTGAATTCAGGTGCGGATACGCTGATCCTGAATCACTATGGTAAGGATATGATCAACTCACTGACCCAGGCCGTGCAGTTTGGTTTACGTGACAAGCAGGTAAATGGTAAAGATTTCACCATCATCGTACCGCTGTATTCACGTCTCATGGCACAGGGTGCCGGCGATAATGTAAAAGGTATCTTCGGTTCAACCAACTGGCACTGGTCACTGAGTGACGCAGGCTCACAGGCTTTCGTTAAGTCGTTTGGCGCAGAGTATGGTTTCCCACCTTCACAGGCGGCTCATACATGTTACGTGCAGGCGCTTCTTTATGCCGATGCATGTGAACGCGCCGGAACCTTTATGCCTTCTGAAGTGATCAAGCAACTGGAAGGTTACAAGTTTGACGGCATGGGTAATGGCCCGACTGAGTATCGTGCAGAAGATCACCAGTGCTTCAAAGACGTTCTGGTTGTGAAGGGTAAAGAGAATCCTTCTTCACAATTTGACGTGCTGGAAGTGGTTGAGGTCACACCTCGTGCGCAGGTTGAATACGCACCTGATCACGAGATGTTTACCGGTGGTGACTTAGGTCCTGCTAATAACGGAG
>JAAELZ010000703.1 GCA_024226105.1 Pseudomonadota bacterium
GATGCCGAAGCCATCTGTGAAGCCGTCAGACGACCGAATATCTGGTATGTTCCGGTGAAATTGCACCAATGCTGCACATTTAATGATGTAAATTGAAAATGTGTATGATGTTCCCTGATTCGAATTTGAAGAGGATATATCCTGTAAAGAAAAACGTTGAGTCATGATGAATTACCGGTTTTTCCCAGTTTCTACTTGAACTATATCTGAAATCGTTTATTTTATCCGTAAGAAAACAAATCAAAGCACCTATCCATTAAAAGGAGCACATCATGTCAGAATGTACTGACGCATGTTGGGCAGCATTTCGAGCTGCTAAAGGGGCACTTATTAACGAATTGCGGTCGGCGCGCCGCCGCGCTAGAAGACTTCGAAATCGGGCTGACCGTTGGAGGGACAGATGTAATGACGCGAAGGCCGACAGCCGTGAAGCACACGACGCCTGGGAGGATGCCGTCACTGATTTGTCGGCGAGACCTGGTAGCGCCAGCCGTCGGGCAGCAATGCGGGCCGCTAGGAACGCGGCCCGGGCCGCGAAAAGGCGATCTACTCGCATTTGTGAGCGGGCCGCCGACGCATTGGCGCGTTCCGATGCAGCTCGTGATGCAGCCCAAGCGCTCGAAGACGCCTTCCCTGACAGTTACGACCAAATAAGCGAGACTTTGAGACAGTGTCTGTTAGTTTGCGCTGAGGGCGAATGACGAGCCCAGATACCAATATACTAAAGGGTGTCCTTTATTTTTCCTTTCATTTTTGTGAAGTGTTTAGAGAGCCGGCTCTTAAAGTCGAGCATATTGATATTACAATGAAATAACCGGTTCGAAGGGCATAGTTGTGCCGATTCTGTTGAAAAACGCGGTTATTAAATGACCGATTTCCTCACCCTAAATCACGGCGATGATTGGATCACATCGGCAATCCACGTTTTTCGTGGATTTTATTCTGGTTCAGTTGTATTTGATCGGATTTAGTATAAAACAGGCGTACCTATCCTGTGATCAGGCGGTTTAAATCGTTGTTGCGCCAGCTTCTTCAGGTTCTGCACGGTGGCTGCCATTAAAAATTCATCATGTGCTCCAGTGATGCCACGTAATCGCAGTCGATCAAAGTTCATCACTCGCTTGAGATGAGCAAACAGTACTTCAACTTTCTTTCTGTCTTTTCGTGATTGAAGATATTCCGGCGTCTCACCAATGTCTCTGGCGACATCACGTGACAGTTCATAGATGCTACGGGTAATTTTTCTAAATGCTGTATTGGGACAGCACCGGGATTTCAGTGAGCAGGCTCTGCAATCAGGCTGGCTCGAACGATAGATAATCGTATTCGCTTTGGTAATATTTGAACGGAGTCTCTTGAAGTTTCGCCTTCTGGATTGCAATCGCTTACCTCCTGGGCAGTGGTAGCAATCGGCTTCACTATCCCAGGTAAAATCGGTGCGGCTAAAAATACCTGGCTTAACCCCGGACTTCTCCCAGACCGGAATGTGCGGCGCAATCTGCTTATGTTCCACTAGCCAATCGAGCATCGCTGCAGAGCCATAGGATGTGTCGGCAATTAGTCGTTTTGGTTTGATATCCAGATTCTTCTCTACTCGATCAATCATATCTTGTGTACTGGTGACTTCGGCGATCCGGTAAGCCGGTGTCGGCTCTACATCCATAATGATATTGTTCTCAATATCAATCAGGTAATTGGTACAATAGTAAAACTGGCCCGGTCCTTTATCGCCTGCCCACTGGGCCATCGGATCGGTCACCGATACTTTCTTCTGTGGCCGGGTTGCAGCAGGATCACTGTCTAACGCGTCAAGATATTCTCTTACTGCTCGTGATTGTGTGGGTGATGGTTTCCAATCAACCGGGCCATCAACCATGCGTTGCCTCGAAGCATCGGCTTTGATGTAACTGGCATCTGTTGCAAAACCTTCGCCTTTAATCAGCCCTTCGTCATTGCAGCGGTTCACTACTGTGTTGAATACCATTCTCAAAAGATCGGCCTCCCTGAAACGGCCATGTCGATTCTTGGAAAATGTTGAGTGATCAGGCACCTCATCTTCGAGGCCCAGGCGACAAAACCAGCGGTAGGCCAGATTGAACCGGATCTCTTCACATAAACGACGCTCTGATCGTATTCCGTAGCAGTAACCGATCAGTAACATCCGAATCATAAGCTCAGGATCAATTGATGGCCTGCCGGTATGGCTATAAAAAGGGCCAAGGTGTTCGCGTGCCTGGTCAAAGTCGAGAAAC
>JAAELZ010000704.1 GCA_024226105.1 Pseudomonadota bacterium
CAAAGAGGGAGGGCACTGCGGCAGGAGCACCATGCAAGAAATATTTTTGATACTCGTTTACGCTCTTTCCTGCAAACCGTAAACCCTGAAAATGTAGAAAAATTTGTGCTCATCAGCACCACCGGGGTATACGGAGATTGCGAAGGCGCCCGGGTGGATGAAACAACCCCCGTTAAACCAAAAGCAGATCGTGCACTGCGCCGCGCAGATGCCGAGACGAGCCTGCTGGAATGGGCAGAAAAAAATAAAGTAGACTACCTGATACTGCGCGTGCCCGGCATCTACGCACCCGACCGCCTGCCCCTGAAGCGCCTCGAGGCCGGCACCCCGGTGGTTGCACAAGATGAAGCCCCCTGGACCAATCGCATCCACGCAGACGACCTGGCTACCGTGTGTTTTGCGGCGCTCCATTCGCCCGTAGCCAACGAGATAATTAACGTAGCCGATGATGCGCCCGGCAACATGACAGAGTATTTTTTCGCGGTTGCAGACTATGCCGGGCTCCCCCGGCCTCCTGAAATAAGCCTGCAACAAGCCAGGCAAAGCTTAAGCCCGGGCATGTTAAGTTATCTCGCGGAATCACGGCGTATCGATAACAGCAAAATGAAAAAACTGCTGAATATAAAGCTGAAATACCCAACCCTGAAACAGGGGCTAGAGGCTCTTAAAAACAGAACGTAGGGTGGATAAGCGTAGCGCATCCACCACTTTTAATGAAGTCTGGCGAAATGGTGGATGCGCGTTGCTTGTCCACCCTACTTCTACCTGAAACCATATCTCTGCAGGCTGAACCCCCGGCTTCTAAGTCCCCCTCTTTAACAAAGAGGGGTTAGGGGAGATTTGCGGAGTTTCTTGAGGTGCAGGGCTTTCAGGGTACAATTCACCCACGAAAATCCCCCTCAGTCTGGCAAAATGGTGGATGCGCGTTGCTTGTCCACCCTACTTCTACCTGAAACC
>JAAELZ010000705.1 GCA_024226105.1 Pseudomonadota bacterium
ATCGCCGGGGGCATCGTGAATGCGGTACTGGATCCGATACTGATATTTGGGCTGGATATGGGCGTGGCCGGTGCGGCTACTGCATCCTTGATGGCCCGCATTACGGTGTTGCTTGTTGGCGTGTTGTACGTAGCTCGAAGTAACTGTCTACCCTGTTCCATAGACCCCAGGGAGTTTCGTAAGGATCTTTCCGATATCGTAAAAATTGCAATTCCGGCGGTGCTGACCAATGTCGCGACCCCGGTGGGTAATGCCTATGTTACCGCCAGTATTGCCGGGTTTGGTGATGGGCCGGTGGCGGGCTTTTCGATTATTGGCCGGGTTATACCCGTTGCCTTTGGCATTATTTTTGCTCTTTCCGGGGCGATGGGCCCAATTATCGGTCAGAACTTCGGGGCCGGAAACATGCAGCGGGTTCGTCAAACCTTGATTGATTCCCTGCTTTTTTCCAGCCTGGTTGTGGCCGCCATATCATTGCTTTTATGGTTTGCGCAGGGATACATTATTGAAATATTTCATGCACAGCCTGAGGCGGCTTCCCTGATTCAGTTCTTCTGTACCTTTATTGCGATTAGTTTTGTGTTCAACGGGGCACATTTTGTTACCAACGCCACATTCAATAATCTGGGTTATCCAGTCTGGTCGACCCTGACCAACTGGGGCAAGGCGACCGTCGGAACGATCCCATTTGTCTGGCTTGGTGCTCAGTGGTTCGGAGCCGAGGGTGCGCTGGCCGGACAGGCTGTGGGCACTGTAATTTTCGGAATAGTAACGGTCGTAATGGCGTTGCGTCTGACTCAGCGCCTGTTAGTGGAAGCCACTGCGCAGTCGCAAAATCGAATTTAGAGAAAAATGTTGTCACCGCCACAGTGTTTCACAGTCGGCGAGACGGAAATTTGGCATCTGCCCGTAGCGCGGGTTATCGCAAGGGTGAATTTGCCGCGGTTTTCTGGCCTTTGAGGTTCTCGCGATAAAACAGAAAAATTCCAGCCCCCACTATTAGCACCATGCCCGTAGCTTCTTTAACTGAAGGTACATCACTCCAAAACAGGTATCCCCATATAATGGCAAACAATAACCCGCTGTATTCAAAGGGTGTGATAGTCGCTGGGTCGGCGATGCGGTAAGCGCTG
>JAAELZ010000706.1 GCA_024226105.1 Pseudomonadota bacterium
AGCGCCGAACACTGCTGCAGATGCTGTTTGTTGAGGGTAATCACACCTGCCCGGGTTGTGAAAAAAGTGGTGCATGCCAGTTGCAGGCGGTAGCGTATTACACGCAGATGCTGAGCCCGCACTTTACCCATTTTTTCCCCAAAAGATCCATTGATGCTTCACACCCGGATATTGTTTTCTATTTCAATCGCTGCATCTTGTGCGGCTTGTGTGAGCGAGTCAGCCGCGAGGTTGATAATAAATCTGTGTTCGCAATTAGCGGGCGGGGTATGGACAGCAAGCTGGTATTTAATTCCCCCGACGGAAAGCTCGGCGGCAGTGAGTTAACACTTGATGACAGGGCCGCCTCGGTTTGCCCGGTGGGCGCTATTTTGCCTAAACGTAGTGGTTACGAGGTACCCATCGGCGAGCGCTTATACGACACGCGACCCATCAGCGTGGTAGGGGATGCAACGGCAGATTTTGATGCAAAAAAGCCCCCGGCGGGTGATGATAGCGATGGCTGACGCACAAACGGATTCCAGTAACAACCCAAAGCTAAAAGTTGCCACGGCTGCATTGTGCGGCTGTTTTGGTTGCCATATGTCTTTGCTGGACATCGATGAACGTTTCTTCGAACTGGTGGAACTGATTGAATTTGACCGTACCCCTTTAACTGATATCAAGCAGCTCGGTAAGTGTGATGTCGGGCTCATTGAAGGCGGCGTCGCCAATGCCGAAAATGTTGAAGTATTACGCGAATTTCGTAAGCAGTGTAACATCCTGGTGGCGGTTGGCGCGTGCGCGGCCACCGGGGGCATCCCGGCCATGCGTAACCAGTTTGATTTAAAGGAATGCCTCGAGGAAGTTTATATTCATGGAATCGGTGTTGAAAAACCACAGATCCCAAACGATGTTGAAATACCCCTGTTGCTGGATAAAGTCC
>JAAELZ010000707.1 GCA_024226105.1 Pseudomonadota bacterium
AGATGTCCAGCGCCGCGCAGGACCGCGGCGACGCGTGCCGAGTCAAGCTGATTCATCTTGCAGCCGAGGGTGCGGATATAAAACTTCATGCCATCAGAAATTAGCCTACGTTTTATCTCTCACAAAACTACTACGCGATCCTTAGCCCTAACCTTTTTTAAACTCAATGTAATGGTAGATCAAATAGGGCTGGCTAGAACTCAATGCTCTCGTTTATCCCTAGCACCCTGGCATCTCTGCCACTGGCCCGTACCTTGGTTGCAAATTCATCAGGATCAACGTCTATCACATCAAACGTCTTGTAGTGCATGGGTATGGCCAGTTTTGGTTTTACCAGGTCAACGGCCTTTACTGCATCCCTGATCCCCATGGTAAAGTTATCACCGATATTGACTAGTAGGATGTCCACCGGGTCCATTTCGCCGATAAGCTGCATATCCAGGAAAAGTCCCGTATCACCGGTATGATAGATGGTTTTTCCATCGATGTGCATCAGGCAACCGGCCGGTGTACCACCGTAAGAGCCATCCGGAAAGGAAGAACCGTGCCATGCCGGAGTTAATTTCACCCGGCCAAACGGAAAGTCCCTGCCGCCACCGATGTGCAAAGGGTGAGCCGTAGCGCCCTGGGCACTGCAGTAGTTCACGATCTCAAAATTAGAGATGATGGTTCCCCCGGAGGCCTTGGCCATGGGGATGGCATCACCAAGGTGATCACCGTGGGCGTGAGTGACGACGATAAAATCCGCCGTAATCTCATCCGGTTTTGTCTGGGCGAGCGGATTTCCTTCTAAAAAAGGGTCAATAGCGATGGTATACCTGCCATTTTCAATCAGCCAGGCAGAGTGACTTAGGTAAGTTAGTTTAGCCATGGTATCTCCTTAAACTGAGAGTTGGTCGTATCAGCCGTTTCAGCAAAATATTTTGTATAACATTCATTGATACATTCAGGGTGGTGCTCCGATTATAACCCCGATCCCGGGAATGAATGCCAGGGGAGATGGGGATTAAAATGTTTGAAATAGGTTCCGGGATTTAGGTCGTGAGTTAAAAAGTTAATTGTCAGCGGCTTTTTAGGGTATCCTTAGCGGCTATGAGTAATAGCCATCTGACCGATACCACCTTTTCCAGTCTGAAACTGGCATCCGAGTTGCAACAGGGACTAAATGATGCCGGTTTTGAGTACTGCACCCATATTCAAGCCGAATCTCTGCCTTTGGTACTGGCGGGACAT
>JAAELZ010000708.1 GCA_024226105.1 Pseudomonadota bacterium
TGATCGAACACCCGGCACGGAAATACAGAATAGCCGCGCCCAGCCAGAAGTTTCCACCACACTCACTCAAAATCTTATAATTATTGTGTTTTGTTATACCAGCGATCCTAGCGAATACCAATATTGATTTCAATCAAGAATGTGGCAAATTGTCGCATTAACTGCAAATATTCTTTTTATACAGCAATTCAAACGGGCTTTAGCAGGCCGAGTTCGACCTCAATCCATTTTGGCTGGCGTGCATCTATAATCGCCCGTCTAATAGCCAGCGCCAGGCTTTCACGTTCAGCATTGGTCAGAAAACCGGCCAGTTCTACCCAGTTTCCATGTGAACCAATCAGCAGGCGGGAGCCATGAGAAGGATGCCGAGCCGGCCTGAGGTCAACATTTACCCAGTGCAGAGGAAAAGACCATTGCATAGGCTGATGCGCTTCTTCATGATGGATCGCAAGCTTGTCTTCTTTGATAACTACGCGCTCAGTGATACGGCATTTTTGACCGACGATGTAAAATGCAGCAACCAGAGCGACAAGGTCAGCGAACATAAAAGGAATCACCATCCAGCCGCCCAGGATCAGGAAGCGCAGGGTCACCAGCCCCATAATCAGGCCAATACCGTATAGCAGATAGTTGCGGCCCTGATCGCTTAGAGAACGATTTGGGCGGATGACAAATTCGCGGGACATTGCCCAAATGTATAAGAAAAATTGATCTAGATCAATTTTCTGTCACTTATTCGCCCTAAAACCCGATCCTGAGGCCTCAGCGTAAACCCGTTACATTCGCGGGATGCTGCCGTACAAAGCAATCCGCATCACGAAAACAAACAAAGATGCGCCGTAACCTAGACCTCAAACGGTTCAAGTTTTTTATCCAGCATTTTGTGGTCCAGCATCACATATTGTGGCAGGCCATTTTTGTACGGAGGGTAATCTTCACCTTCCATCAGCGGGCCAAGATAGGTGCGGCAGGCATCGGTAATACCAAAACCATCTTCCGTAATATAGTCACGCGGCATCATCTTCTCAACATTTGCTACCTGATCCAGCGGTGCCTTACCGATTTCCCATTTATAGGGGTTATCAGAAATACGATCAACGGTTGGCATCACGGAATTATCACCGGCAAGTGCATATTCAACCGCCGCTTCGCCCAGCGCATAAGCCTGTTCAACATCTGATTTAGATGCGATATGGCGCGCGGCACGCTGCAGGTAATCCGCCACACCCCAGTGATATTTAAACCCCAGATCATCGCGAATCATATTCGCGACTACCGGCGCAACACCACCCAACTGGGCGTGACCAAAAGCGTCCTTCAGGCCCTGGTCGGCAAGAAATTTTCCATCATCACCTTGCACACCTTCGGATACAACAACCGAAACATAGCCGTATTTTTCAACCTTCTCGGCCACCTTTTCCATGAATGCTTTACGATCAAAGGTAATTTCAGGAAACAAAATTAAAATCGGCAGGTCAAGATCAGTCGACGCCATACCGCCGGCCGCAGCAATCCAGCCTGCATGGCGACCCATGACTTCCAGCACAAATACCTTGGTTGAGGTCTTGGCCATTGAGGCGACATCGAAGCTTGCTTCCAGCGTAGATACTGCGATGTATTTGGCCACAGAACCAAAACCCGGGCAGTTATCAGTGATCGGCAAATCGTTATCCACTGTTTTGGGCACGTGAATCGCCTTGATCGGGTAACCCATGGTCTCGGACAACTGAGACACTTTAAGGCAGGTATCCGCCGAATCGCCGCCACCATTGTAGAAAAAGTAACCAATGTTGTGCGCTTTGAA
>JAAELZ010000709.1 GCA_024226105.1 Pseudomonadota bacterium
ACGGCTTGATGAACTGGGCGGTCATACCAGCCTGCTTAATCCGTTGTGGTATGCCGGGTCGTTCGCTATCGGCACGGTAGCGGGGCTTGCAGGCGATCGTTGGAACCTGGGGTTTGTTGCCGAAACCGAAAAACAGGTGGTGCGGCATCTTGAAGATCATTTGCGACGCCTGTCGCCCCAAGATCAACGCAGTCGTGCCATTGTCGAGCAGATGAAAATAGATGAAGGTGAGCATGCCACTGCTGCCCTCGCAGCCGGTGGAAGCGCTCTACCGGAACCCGTGAGACACACAATGCAATTGATGTCTAAAGTGATGACCGGAGTCGCGTATTGGGTATAAGGGATACCTCTACTATGGTGGGTAGAAACCTCGACTAAAATACGGATAATCTGGCAGGCCTGTTCCGCCAGGCCGGTTGTATATACAAACCGCTAAGGCCGGCCTCTGTATCCTCGTTTCATACAATTATTTATGACATTATCAGACTACTATAAACGCTTTCGCCGGATGCTGTTCCCGACCGTTGATCAGATTTACGAGCTTCGGGACATGGAAACTCTGAAGGTTGATATCCTTGCGGGTTTGACGGTCGCTCTGGTTTTGGTGCCGCAATCGATGGCCTATGCGCAGCTGGCGGGCCTGCCGGCGTATTATGGTTTATATGCCTCTTTCCTGCCGCCCATGATTGCGGCAATTTTTGGTTCCTCGAGACAGTTGGCAACCGGCCCGGTTGCCGTAGTTTCATTGATGACCGCTGCTGCGCTGGGGCCGCTCGCCTCTGCAAACCCGGAAGGTTTTCTGGTCTATGCAACGTTGCTGGCGATATTGGTTGGCGTATTTCAGGTCTCGCTCGGTTTTCTGCGCCTTGGCGTACTGGTTGATTTCCTCTCACATCCCGTTGTGGTGGGGTTCACCAACGCGGGCGCTATTATTATCGGCGCTTCACAGTTGAGTAAACTTTTCGGGGTTGAAGTCGTCAAGGCCGAGCATTCTTACGAAACCGTCTACAATATTTTCCTCGCAGCGGCTGACCACATGCACTGGCCTACCTTTATCATGGCAGTATTTTCCATCGCCATGATGTTCGGTTTGAAAAAATGGCGCCCGGAATTACCTAATGTATTGATCGCGGTGGTGATAACCATACTGATTTCCAAATATAGCGGTTATGCTGACGCTGGTGGTGCGGTGGTTGGTGAGATTCCCCGGGGCCTGCCCAGCCTGAATTTCCCCCGTTTTGATCTGGAGGCCATATTGCAGCTTGCGACCTCGGCAGTTGTGATTGCGCTGATTGGTTTCATGGAGGCTATTTCCATTGCCAAGGCTATGGCAGCACGTACACGGCAGCGCCTTGATGTGAACCAGGAACTGGTTGGGCAGGGCCTGTCCAATAT
>JAAELZ010000710.1 GCA_024226105.1 Pseudomonadota bacterium
CAGCAGGATTTATTTCAGGGCCTGGATCATCGCTTGCGTGTTACGGAAGCGATGCAGCAGGGTGGAAATGTAATTGCGCAGGATGGATCGGTAACCACACCCGGGTTGCTTCCGCCGCTTACTGCTGAAGGAGCGGTAACAGACCCCGTGAGCCCTGTGGTTGCAGGTGGTGATATTACTGTCGTACCTGACGCTACATCCGCTGTGGTGCCCCCTCCGCCCGTGATGCCGGTTTCACCCACCGCCGGAGTGGATCAACAGGCTTTGTACGATGAAGGGTTTGATTTTCTCAAAAAATCTCAGTATACCGAAGCGATAGCCCTGTTTGAGCAGTTGGTTGCGCAGTTTCCGAACGGTGGCCTGGCTGACGATGCCAGTTACTGGATTGGTGAAGCAAATTATGTGAACCGGCAGTACGAAGCGTCGATCCAGTCTTTCCGTAAGGTGGTTGCGCAGTACCCGCAAAGTGACCGCGTACCGGAAGCGTTGTTAAAGGTAGGATATGTACAATATGATATCGGTGACTATCAAAACGCGAGAACCACTTTTCAGGACGTGTTACGCCGCTATCCGGACCATCCGGTATCCATCTCCGCCAAATCCCGATTGCAAAGAATCGATAAGGGGCTTTCAAGCTGACGCTTCTTTCCGGTTAAATGATCAGGGTGCATGCAAATTGAAACCCGGTCTTAAGCTCTACTAGCCGGGACACAAGGGAATCCTGAAGTTCCGGTTCCTCGTTTCGGTTTTTAGTCGCTGGTTTAACGTTTTTTCGGTCGCTCTTATTGCGCAACGGGGCCTGCAAACTCACTAAAACCAGCCTCGAAAAATTAATTTTAAATAAAGCTTGCGCATTGATTATCGATGCCTATAATGCGCGCCTCTGTTACAGGAAAGGGCGCGATTTTTTACCCGATTCCGGTGCTGAAAAATAATTTGAAATAATGCTTGACGGTTATTTCAGGGCGCATATAATGCGCGCCCTCTGTTAAGGAAGTTAGCTGAACCTTTCAGCAAGTTTTTCGAAACAGAAAATTAATTAAATTTGGGTGTTGACAATGCCCGGAGGGAGCGTAGAATACGCGCTCCCAGATTGAAGGCCGGAGCAAACGTTCCAGCACGAAATCAACGGTTCTTTTAAAATTTAATCCAAGCAAATTGTGTGGGCGCTTCTGTCTAGATTCAGGAATCTATCCAGTTAGTCACTTCATGCGAATTTATTCAAATGAAGTGCAACAAAACCGGCTCTTGTATTAGAGCAAAACTTTCAACTGGAGAGTTTGATCCTGGCTCAGATTGAACGCTGGCGGCATGCTTAACACATGCAAGTCGAACGGTAACAGACCTAATTCATCCTTCGGGACGTTGTGGTGCTGACGAGTGGCGAACGGGTGAGTAACGCGTAGGAATTTGCCTGATAGTGGGGGACAACCTGGTGAAAACCAGGCTAATACCGCATACGCCCTACGGGGGAAAGCGGAGGATCTTCGGACTTCGTGCTATCAGATAAGCCTGCGTTAGATTAGCTTGTTGGTAGGGTAATGGCCTACCAAGGCGACGATCTATAGCTGGTTTGAGAGGATGATCAGCCACACTGGGACTGAGACACGGCCCAGACTCCTACGGGAGGCAGCAGTGGGGAA
>JAAELZ010000711.1 GCA_024226105.1 Pseudomonadota bacterium
GCGACGGCCAGCCATTTGAGCGTGGTATGCGCCCTGTGCGGGTTATGGCAAAACTGAAAAACCAGGAAAAACACCAGTGCGTAGCTCATCAGGCGCATCAGTGCGGTGAGGCTCATATCGGGTGTTAAGCTGATACCGGGCGGCGGCGCATCCAGCACCTCTGCCGACAGGCCCCATAGCGGATGAAACATGGTTTCCGGCAAAAAGCCTGAAACCTGCAGCAGAACCCAGAGACAGGGAATCAGAAACAGGCTGATGATAAGCGGCGGCAAGGACAGGGAAACATTGCGCTGTTCCCGGAATGCATTGATCACCCAAACCAGGCTCAGCACGGAAATGATAAATGCGCACAGGCTCCAGGACCAGGCACGATTGCTGCCATACGGTATCGGCGCAAGCACTATCAACAGCAGCAAGGCGTAGAAAATGAAAGAATTCACCTTCCCGCTCAGGCTCGATGCACCATACGGGCGGGCATGGATTTCCTTACGCATGGGCCGGGGCATGGGTTTGAATCACATGCTGCGTATCGTTTTCCAGCACCAGGCAGCTCAGCTTGCCGGAAAGATACGCGCCGGTATCCAGGCCGATGCGGTTGGGCCTGAAATCAGGCTCATCGGTGATGGTATGCCCATGGACAATGATTTTCTCGTAGGGTTTAACGTGTTCGATAAAATCATCACGTATCCAGAGCTGATCTTCAATTTTCTGTTGCTCGAGTGAAACACGCGGGTTAACGCCCGCATGCACGAAATAGTAGCTGCCACTTTGATAACAGGGGCGCGTTTTTTCGAGGAAATCGATGTGGCCGGGGGGAATGTGTTCTTTCAATGCGTTTTGCAAAACGCGCAGGTCATTTTTGCTGCTCGGAATTTTGCTGCAGCTAACGCCGTAACTGACCAGGGTTTGCAGGCCACCATACATAAACCAGCCATGGCCTACTTCGGCCTGGGTGAGAAAATCGAGCAGTGTTTGCTCATGATTACCGCGCAGGTAGATGTGCTCGAAACCGGGCAATGTTCTGCTCAGCAGCAGATCAATAACTTCCC
>JAAELZ010000712.1 GCA_024226105.1 Pseudomonadota bacterium
AACTGTGAGCTGAATGGTTTTGCCATCTTCGCTAAAATCAACGTGCAGGTTTAATTGTTGTCTGGGTGTTAATCGGGGGTGGGGCGCTAGTTCCAGTGTAATAGATTCAACCCAGTCCTCATCGTGTTCGGCACTGGATTCAGCGGCTTCGTTAATGAGTTCGGCTTCGAGTATTCTGGATAGCACAAAATCACGAAAATCGAAATGCTGCTCGTTATATGCGCGTGCATGCCAGCGCAAACCTGTATTGACGATGGAGTGCGGTTCAATGACCCGGCGCTGGTCAAGTTCACGATTGTGCAGAGAGGCATAAACAATACTTAGTTTTTTGCCCTGGTGCATCGCACGCGTCAGCTGCGCAACAATGGTTTTGTCCGGCAATCGTGTGGGATGGGGTAGCGTTATCGCATTCAAGCCGAATATGGAGCTTCCTTCGGTTGCTAGCCACGCGGAAGGGCTGTTGTGCGCAATTAGATCCAGTACCGGGGCAGGGTCTAAACCTGAAAAGACCGGCGTGAAATCTGTGGATGGAACAAAACCGTATTCGCTTTGTTTATATATGAGATTGTCGGGGGCAAGGTCGTTATACAATTTAAGATCTTTGGTGGCGGCTGGGTCCGACATGGCAAAGGTTTTTGCAACATTGCTACGTGATACGCTGCCAGTGTAATACGCTCTGGTTTCAATGTAGGACAAACGCTGGCGCGTGTTCCATTTCAGTTTTTCGGGTTTTATCAATTTTCGCATTAGTTTTGCTTTGCTACTGGTGTGCAGTTTTGGTAGATGCGGTGTGTTTATTCGCTCAATCTATGAGCGTATATTACAACAAACGAATATAAAATATCAAGGTGATAAAAAATATTGACAATAGGAAATATATAACCTATATTAGGCTTCACAGGCGAAAGCCATTTACCATAACTGGCTCCGTCGGGGCCCTGGCTTATACATTATTAGGAGCGAAAAGATGATAGATGAAAAGAGAACAAAGGCACTGGAAGCGGCATTAGGTCAGATCGAACGGCAGTTTGGTAAAGGGTCGGTCATGCGCCTTGGTGACGAAGGTGCGCGGCAAGAGATTGACGCCATTTCAACGGGCTCAATTGGCCTGGATGTGGCCTTGGGTTTGGGTGGTTTACCCAAGGGGCGCGTGGTTGAGATTTACGGCCCGGAATCATCGGGCAAAACAACGCTTACGCTGGAATGTATCGCCCAGTGTCAGAAAGCCGGCGGCACCGCAGCCTTCGTGGATGCTGAGCACGCACTGGATCCCGCTTATGCAGAAAAACTGGGGGTCAATATTGAGGAACTGCTGGTGTCGCAACCCGATACCGGGGAGCAGGCGCTGGAAATTACCGATATGCTGGTACGTTCCGGGGCGGTTGATATACTGGTTATTGACTCGGTGGCGGCATTAACCCCAAAAGCTGAAATCGAAGGTGATATGGGAGATACGCATGTGGGTTTGCAGGCGCGATTGATGTCTCAGGCTTTGCGCAAGCTGACGGCTAATATCAAGCGTTCAAATACCCTAGTTATTTTCATTAACCAGATTCGTATGAAAATCGGCGTTATGTTCGGTAGCCCGGAAACCACTTCAGGTGGTAATGCGTTGAAGTTTTATGCCTCAGTTCGCATGGATATCCGGCGCATAGGCGCGATTAAAAAGGGCGATGAGATAACGGGTAATCGCACGCGGGTTAAGGTGGTTAAGAATAAGGTTGCGCCGCCGTTTAAGCAGGCAGAGTTTGATATTTTATATAACGAAGGGATTTCAAAGGAAGGCGAGTTGATAGATATCGGGGTGGATGAGGGTTTTGTGCAAAAATCCGGTGCCTGGTATAGCTATGGCGAAAATCGTATCGGCCAGGGTAAAGATAATTCACGAGAATGGTTGAAGGAAAATCAGGACGAAGCAGACGAACTTGAAGCAAAGATTCGTGAGGTAAAGGGCATTGTTCCCGGAAAGGGCGAGTTAGCAGGCGCAGATGATGCGCCACCCGAAGAAGAATCAGCCAGTGCTTAAGGTCAGAAATGTATGCAAAGCAAATTTGGTGTCATTGCGAGGAACGTAGTGACGTGGCAATCCAGGTGTTTATGCGCCGGGGCGTTTGAAGCATTTAGATTGCCGCGCTTCGTTCCCAATGGCAAGGAAGAGGTTAGTTCACTGGCCGGGTTTTCTTGAGGCTAAGCATATGGAAGATAAAGAGCGAAAAAAGCAACTCGCGGATTTATGGGCCAAAGCAATGAATGCGCTGGCCCGGCGTGAGCACAGTGCCTTTGAAATAAGGCAAAAGCTAAAACCAAAAGCGTCTTCAGACCTCGTAGATGAGCTGCTCGATGCACTTTTAAAAGACGATTTACTGAGCGATGAGCGTTTTGCACATATGCTGTGTCGCTCGCGTTTCAATAAAGGTGTGGGCCCGGTGCGTATCGCGCATGAGCTCAAGCAACACCAGATCCTTGCAGAATGGTCTGAACAGGCGATGGCAGAATACAAAGAATTGTGGGTTGATCGCCTGCAGGTGTTGAAAATAAGGAAATACGGCGAGAAGCCTCCAGAAGACTACAAAGCCTGGGCGAAGCAGGCCCGCTTCTTCCAGAGCCGTGGATTTACCGCCGAGCAGATCCAGCAGGCGATACCGCGGTAAATCGTCGGTTTAATGGTGGATGTGCTAACCCAGTGATTTCCGGGCTCTTGTAGGGTGGATAAGCGTAAGCGCATCCACCAATAACATCCGACAAATACAGGGAATATCAGGATATCTCCGGCCTGTTATTAAAGCCTCGTCGCCGCTATACTCCGAAGCACAATAATTGAGGCATCCTCCGCGTATTTTTAGACCATGAAAACTTCTGAAATCAGACAGAAATTTATCGACTATTTCGTCGCAAACGACCATAAAGAAGTGCCGAGCAGCCCCTTGATTCCGGGCAATGACCCAACCCTTTTATTTACCAATGCGGGCATGGTGCAGTTTAAAGAAACGTTTCTCGGCCAGGAAAAGCGTGACTATGTTCGGGCGGTTACTTCGCAACGTTGTGTTCGTGCGGGCGGCAAGCACAATGATCTTGAAAACGTAGGTTATACCGCACGCCATCACACCTTTTTTGAAATGCTGGGTAATTTCAGTTTTGGTGATTATTTCAAGCAGGATGCGATTCGCTTTGCCTGGGATTTATTGACGGTAGAGTTTGGTTTACCGGCGGAACGTCTGTGGGTCACGGTATTTGAAGAAGACGATGAAGCAGCCGATATCTGGGTGAACGAGATTGGCGTGGCCCCGGAACGTGTTACACGAATTGGTGCTAAAGACAACTTCTGGCAAATGGGAGATACCGGTCCTTGTGGGCCATGTTCGGAGATTTTTTATGATCACGGAGAAGCAGTACCGGGCGGTCCGCCGGGCACGCCGGAAGAAGATGGTGATCGTTTTGTGGAAATCTGGAACCTGGTTTTCATGCAATATAATAAGGATGAGCAGGGCACGCTTAACCCCTTGCCCCGCCCGTCTGTGGACACCGGCATGGGGCTGGAACGTATGGCGGCGGTGCTGCAACATGTGCACAGTAACTACGAGATTGATTTATTTGAAAACCTGATCAATGATGCGGCGCGGGTGCTGGGTGTGCCTGCCACTAAAGAGAACAAGTCTTTGCGTGTGATTGCAGATCATATTCGCGCCACGGCTTTTTTGATTGTTGATGGCGTTACGCCGTCGAACGAAGGGCGGGGTTATGTATTGCGCCGCATTATCCGGCGCGCCATTCGTCACGGGTATCAGCAGGGCATGAAGCGCCCCTTTATGCATTTGTTAGTGCCTGCCCTGATAAGGGAAATGGGCGATACCTATTCCGAGCTTAAGCAAAACCAGGCCACCATTGAGCGTGTTCTGGAAAAAGAAAATACCAAATTTATAGAGACGCTGGCACAGGGGATCGAAATTCTCGACGCCGAATTTGCCCGCCTGGAAGGGGCGGTTTTGCCGGGTGAAGTGGTCTTCAAGTTGTATGATACTTTCGGCTTTCCCTTTGATTTGACCGCAGATTATGCGCGTGAGCACAATATTACCCTGGATAAGGCCGGGTTTGATAAGGCGATGACGGGTCAGCGTGATCGCGCCCGGGCGGCGAAGAAATTTGACGCCGAAGCCCAACTGGTTATTGATACAAAGAGCACCCGATTCACTGGTTATACCGATTTAAGTGTGCAGGCCGAGGTCGTGGCCATGGGCCAGGCTGACAAACAAACTGAAAAACTGGCCGCAGGTGATCGCGGCGCCATTATTCTGAATCAGACCTCTTTTTATGCTGAAAGCGGTGGCCAGGCCGGAGACAAAGGAATACTGCGTGCACAAGGCGCGGAGTTTCGCGTCGACGATACGCAGTATCTTGCGAACAAAGTCATTGCACATATCGGGCAAGTGGTTACAGGCGAGTTTTCGGCTGGCAATACCGTAAAGGCGTTGGTAAATCATGAGGACCGGGGGCGTTGCGCTGCGAACCATTCCGTGACGCATCTGATGCATGCTGCGCTAAAAAATATCCTGGGTGAGCATGTCCAACAAAAAGGTTCGCAGGTTATGGCTGGGCGAATGCGCTTTGATTTCTCACATTTTGAGCCCGTAACAGCGCAGGAGATTCGCCAGATTGAAGATATGGTGAACGAGCAGATCCGGGCCAACCTTTCAGTAGATACCTCTGAAATGGCGCTGGATGAAGCCAAAGCACGTGGTGCAGCGGCCCTGTTTGGCGAAAAATATGAGGCAGATGTGCGGGTAGTGGAAATGGGGGATTTCTCGTTGGAGTTGTGCGGTGGAACCCACGTTTCGGCGACCGGCGATATTGGCCTGTTTAAAATTCTCTCTGAGACGGGTATTGCAGCCGGTGTAAGGCGAATTGAAGTTCTGACCGGGCAGGCGGCTCTTGACCAGGTGCACGCAGAGTATGACGCGCTTAAGGCCGCGATGTTAAGGCTCAATACCACGCCGGAAGATTTGGCCACAAAACTGGATGCGGTACTGCGGCAGAACAAAGCCCTGAGCAAAAAGCTGCAA
>JAAELZ010000713.1 GCA_024226105.1 Pseudomonadota bacterium
GCTCCTGAGAATCATGCACATTTCCGGGCGTAACATTTTGGCGATGGATAAAACCATCCTCGTCCACGCCGGTGTGAACCGAATATCCATAGGTAGATTTTTGACGGCCACGCGAGTCATTTTTAACATGCCAACCGGCCTCGGGATCTTTGCTCGGCGTGCCGTCTTTGCCTTTGCCAGAACCACTTTGCGCGGCCTCAATCGGCGTGGCATCTATGATATTAATACGCCCCTCGCTCATAATAATGCGCTGTTTTTCCAGCTGTTCATTGACCTCGGCAAGGATTTTATCCCACAAATCATGCTCGACCAGCTTTTGTCGAAACCGCCCCAAAGTCGTCGCATCAGGGATATCGCCGCTCAGCTCAAGGCGGCAAAAACGGCGGAACAGAAGGTCTCGCGCCAGGCAAGACCCAAGCTGCTCATCGGAAAGCCCGTACCAAATGCCCGGCAAAAGGCCACGGAAAAGCGTCAAAAGCGGGTAACTCGGCCGCCCCGTTTTCGCCCCGTAAATGGCCTCCATCAAGCGCTCAAGACGATCCCAGTCCAGCACCGCTTCGGCACCGTCCAACCCCTGCAAAGCAGGGTGATTTAACTCCGCGCTTGCGACAAACAGCTCTGGCTGCGTTTGAAATGATTTGTTCATGCGAAGAGTTTAACAAAGTTCAGAGCAACTGGGGAGGGTTATGCAGAGGTCTCATACCTGCATTATATGTACAGTAGTTTTGGGCTTAACGCCAAGTACATGAAAAACAAACCGGCGCACGCCTATACGCAGCTCCTCAGCTATAAAATGATCGTCCAGACGCTCTTCCAATGTCATATCATCAATAATAGCCAGAACTTCATCAGCCAGATTATCCTCTATTTGTATCTCGCCGCTATCCGGATCGATCAAACCTAGCATATCAATCCTCGGCTCACCCAGCACTGCACCCCGCCCGTCAATTACAACAGTTAAATGCACCGCGCCGGTATATTGCAACTTGCGCCGCCCGGCAATTGACTGATGATCCGATTTAATAATGCGCTTTTGATCAACCGCCAGTATGCCGACCTCAACGTGGTCTATCACCTCGGGTTTTCCCGGCGCAAGCCTTATGA
>JAAELZ010000714.1 GCA_024226105.1 Pseudomonadota bacterium
CCAGGCAATTCACGAAAATAATTTACCTCTTCGCACAAAGGGCAATTCGCAAAGTCATTCTATAGCCGCTTCGCACATAAGGCTATATTAACAAACCCTGCAAAGCGCCCAATTTTGCAAACAGGAAGCAATTTGCAGGCCTCAAGTGAAGCGGTTTACCATAACGCTTTTTGTTTATCGCTCCCTACGGTGACGGGCGCCGGGCTAAGGCTGCCTGCGAATCAATATCGGAACGGGGTTCATCGACCGTTACCCGTATTACAGACTGATTCTCTTCCTCTATATAACGTGCAATCAATGCCGGAACACCAACCTCGGGCAAGGCGAGTTTAATCCGCCACCCCGAACCGGGCGCAACATCAATTTCATGCCCGTGTTCATCGAGCATTTTTTCAATCCTGAAGTGTTTTGATCCACCCGGTGCAATCACTTCGATATCATCGCCCCGCTGAATCTTATTTTTAACATCTACCTCAGCCAGGCCGGTTTTTGCATCATACGCTACCACCTCACCAACAAATATCTGCGAACGATTTCGCGAATGATTGGTATCGTAGGTCTGATATTCCCTGTGATTGTGGCGCTGATAAAAACCGCTGGTATAACCGCGATTAGACAGTTTCTCCAGGTCGACAATATATCGATCATCAAAGGCCCTGCCCGCCACGGCATCATCAATGGCACCACGGTAGGACTGGCAAACCCGCGTAACATAATAAATAGACTTGGTACGCCCTTCAATCTTGAGTGAATCCACACCGATATCAACCAGCCGCTGAATATGCTCGACCGCGCGCAAATCTTTGGAATTCATGATGTAAGTACCCGCCTCATCCTCATAAATCGCCATCTCCTCACCCGGACGCTGTTTTTCCTCAAGCAACCAGGGTTCATCGGCCGCAGAATGCCGGACATCAGGATTGTCACTGTCTGCCTGACTGCCCGCTGCCTTCACTTTGTAATCCCAACGACAGGAATTGGTACAACTGCCCTGGTTGGCATCACGATGTGACATATACCCCGAGAGCAGGCAGCGCCCGGAATAGGCAATACACAAAGCACCGTGAACAAAGACTTCAAGCTCCATATCGGGGCAGGCCTGGCGAATCTCTTCAATTTCGTCAAGTGACAATTCTCGCGAAAGGATGACCCGGCTGACCCCCATACGCTCCCAGAACTTAACCGTTGCCGCGTTCATGGTATTGGCCTGCACCGACAAATGAATCGGCACCTGTGGCCATTTATCACGCACCATCATAATCAACCCGGGATCGGCCATGATCATTGCATCGGGTTTCAATTCAATAAACGGTTCGATATCCTGCATAAAGGTATTCACCTTCGAGCCATGCGGAATCAGATTGCACGCCAGGAAGAATTGTTTCTCCAGTTGGTGCGCACGCTGTATACCCTGCTCAATGGTTTGTCGATCAAATGCATTATTACGCACGCGCAGGCTATAGCGTGGCATGCCCGCATAAACCGCATCAGCACCGAATGCGAACGCGTACTCAAGATGTCGCAGGGTACCCGCCGGGGCCAGTAATTCCGGGCCGTTTTTCATATTTTGTATATGGGTCAGGAACAACTAGCCCATGTACATCCCGCCATTTACGTTGATTACGGTGCCGGTAATATACTCCGCATACGGGGAAACCAGGAATGCGACCGCACCGGCGATATCTTCCGGTGTACCCAGACGTGCCATCGGTATTTTTTGCATCAGCACCTGCTTCTGTTCGTCATTCAGTTCATCGGTCATATCAGATTTAATAAAACCCGGCGCCACCACGTTAACTGTAATATTACGTGAAGCGACTTCCTGCGCAAGGGAACGACTAAAGCCAATCATTCCCGCCTTGGCCGCAGCATAATTCGCCTGGCCCGCATTGCCGGTAATGCCGACAATCGAAGAAATATTGATGATGCGTCCGTATCGGGCTTTCATCATGCCGCGCAAACAGGCTTTACTCATACGAAAGGCTGATTTCAGGTTAGTATCCAGTATCGCGTCCCAGTCCTCGTCTTTCATGCGCATCAATAGAGTATCGCGCGTTATGCCCGCGTTATTTACCAGCACAGCAACGGCTCCATACTGTTCATTGATCGTCTTCAGCACCTTTGCCACTGACTCATCGTCAGTCACATTAAGTACCAGGCCGGTACCGGCATACCCTTTTGAGGCAAATCGTTCGGAAATGGCGTCCGCACCTGAAGCAGAGGTTGCCGTTCCAATGACCGTGCCGCCCATCTCACCCAGTTGATCTGCTATTGCTGCCCCCAAACCTCTTGAAGCCCCGGTAACCAGGCATACCATTCCATCAATATTTTTCATGTTTTTCACGCGCAAAATTAAACCCGGTATTATACCTGTTTAGCATGGACTATTTACAGGCTGATTCTGATAACAAGCGCCATTGATTCTGCCTTACTCTGTGTTAAAAGCGAGCTGAGCAACATTGCGGAATAGATCAATATACCACACCTGAATGAGGCTATTTCCAAATACCAATTTATCCACATTAAGGCATTGTCTTCTGGCCATTAAAGCTGTTATATTTCAGCGTGGTTAACAAGGAACGATACAGGGTTGCGTGATACAAGGCCAGCCCATAAACAAACAACACTTCGTTCCCACCAGCCACTAAGGCCCTTGAACACGGGCAAAACGCGAAGAAATCGCAAGGTTAGAAAGACAAAATTTTAAGGTGCCGGGCGGCAACTACAAAGATACACCCGCTTGGCATCGCGATGATGATTTGGTTCATCATTAAAACTCGCATACAGTTGAACTCCCTGAACAAGGGGAAATATCGGGCGCCGACTATTCGGCCATACCGTAAAACGCCAGGCACATCATAGCGTAATACGCGACAGTGTGGATACGGCGCGGTTGACAGGCTCTGAACCTGCCCACACTTTATGCCAGCACGGGCTTCTGAAAACGTTCGCCCATCCTACCCTTAGCGCTCTTCA
>JAAELZ010000715.1 GCA_024226105.1 Pseudomonadota bacterium
AAGCCGGGCTGCGCTGGCGCCCTTCGATTTTGATTGCACTGACGCCAATACGATTGAGATCTGCCAGGATTGGCAGGGTATTCAGGCTGGTGGGTTCTTCAATCGCATATCCGGTTTCACCATTCACTTCAAAGCGGCCCTTGCAGATGGTCGGATATCCCAGGCCTTCTTCTTTGTCAACAAGATCCAGTAGTACGCCATTTAGCCGGGTTTCATGGCCCTTTTCGGTTTCCTGCCAGCGTACATGTGAAGCCGGTGAACAGGCGCCAAAGTTGTTCGGCCCAAGCCCGGTTACGTAAGAAGATAAATAACAACGCCCTTCAACCATTACACAGAGACTGCCAAAGCCGAACACCTCGATGGGCACCGGGCTTTTATCGACCAGTACCTCTACCTGCTTGAGTGAGAGCACCCTGGGAATGACAGCGCGACGAATATTAAAATGGTCCACATAAAACTGTACTGCCTGGTGGCTGGTGGCAGAACCCTGCACCGACAGGTGCAAACGGGCGTCCGGCCATCGCTCGCTGGCATAATCCAGAACCCCGATATCGGCAAGAATAAGGGCATCGGCACCCGTTCCGGCGGCATGATCAACGGCTGACTGCCATTTTTCCATACCCGATGGGTAGGGAAAGGTATTGATGGCGATGAATACTTTTGCGCCTCGATCGTGAGCGTAGCGGATACCGGTTTCAATCTGTTTGTCGTTGAAATTTAATCCGGCAAAGTGGCGGGCGTTGGTTTCATCACGAAAACCAATATAGACCGCATCCGCGCCGTGGTCGACAGCGGCTTTCAAAGAGGGCAGGTTTCCGGCGGGGCAGACGAGTTCCATGGATTTGATTATTTAAGAAAATTATTTGAGGTTTGAAGTGATGCCGGGAAACTTAGGTCATTTGCTAAACTTATGCGTTGCTCACAACGATCCAGCTTAAACCGCTGTCATCGAGCAAAGAGTGGCAATCCAGAGGTGTCTATCACCTTGATAAAAAAGCAGATTGCCATGTCGCCAGAAATATTTTCCCGGCTCCCCGCAAAGACCCGCAAGGTTTGTTTGAAGAGAATTGCTTAGCGGTACAAGTGTATTGCACATGGCTTCATTTATGCTTGATCTAGCTCAAGTTAAGGTTCCGCCTGTGTAGCAACAAAACAACCTCAAAGAAAAAAGCCCGCTTAAGCGGGCTTTTTGTTATCTACCAGGGTTCAACCTGGTATAGGTCTGGCATGGGATTAGTTCCCTTCCAGTTCCTCATGCCAGCCTGTATCCAGGCCGAATTCGAAGGAGTGAACCTTCAAACCTTCCGGAAAAGCGGGGTTCAAACACCGCATAAACTCTCCGTGGATCCCGGCTTTATGGCGGGAGCAGCGCACACACCATTGTCGCAACCAGGCAAGCTTATAAGGTGGATTCTCTGCGCTTATCGCACCCTGCAGCCTGGCCTTTCTACTCCTCTAATCCCGCTGCCCTGGCGGCTTCTTCCCAGTTTTTCGGCAGGCTGTGGGCGATACCTTTGTGGCAATCGATACAGGTTTTACTGGGTTCTTCGCCATCGAGCGCCTCCCATACGTGCGGGTCGTGGCGGTCGGCGCTGCGCGTGTCCTGTTTATCCAGGTCCATGGAGGCGAAGTCATGGCAATTGCGACACTCCCTGGAATCGGTATCTTTCATACGCTTCCATTCGCGCATGGCCATGGTCAGTCGGTGTTCTTCAAACTTTTCCGTGGTGTCCACCGTGCCCATGAACTTGTGGTAAAGCTCGTTACTGGCTTTGATCTTACGTACGATTTTATGCACCCATTCTTTGGGAACGTGACAATCCGGGCAGGTTGCACGGACACCGGTTCTGTTAGTGTAGTGGATCGTGTTCTGCAGATCTACATAGGGGTTGTCTTCCATCTCGTGACAGGAAATGCAAAACTCTTCGGTATTGGTCAGTTCCAGTGCCCAGTTGAATCCGCCCCATAAAATAATACCCAGGGCGATGCCTACCAGGATAGTAGATAAACCGAGGCATTTTTTGGTTTTATTGGTGATAGTCATTTCGTACGTTCTCCAGATATTAAATGAAAATGGGGGATCACCGAACCATGTGGACAGGACACCCCGTCCACCCATGGTTTCGAAGGCCTTCCTGTACTAGAACGAATTCCCGACTAAAGGAGCGATATCCGCCTGTGGTGTATGGCACTGGCTGCAAAAATGCCTTCTTGAAGAAGGTTTGTCAAGCTCACTGCCATCGCGCGCGATATAGTGGCTTTCACCAATTTCTGGTGCGTTCTCCTTCTCGAAGTTATCTTTGCTGTGGCACTTCATGCAGGTATTTTCAGTAAGCGTAATGCGATCTTTTTCGATATCGTGTGGAATACTGGGAGGTTGCAGGTCCCAGGCACGATCGAAGCCGCCTTCCACTTTCTTTTGCTCAGTCTTTTCAATCGCATTTGCAGGCGCATCCAGACTGCTTTCGCCTCGCAATGAAGCGATTTCCGCTGCCTGAGCAGACAGCACGCAGGTTGAAAACAGGGCAGCGCCCAGCATGGTAGTTAGTATTGCTTGTCTCATAAGAGCCTCCGTTGGACTAGATTGGTGATTCATTAGCAGATAGATGAGGCTTGACCTCACCAGATAAATTTTTCTCAAAGCGAAAGCCGAATTGAAAAATGCCATCGTGGCAAATATCGATACAGCGACCACAATTGGTGCAGGTGCCATCAAGTACTACGGGCGGAATGCCTTTGCTTTCGCCTTTAAGTACGGGTGGCAAAATTTGGGGTTCAGGGCAGACTACAAAGCACTCCCCGCAGTCATCGCACGCTGAGCGCGAATCGGCGCGTACGCGTATCAGGCTATACTGGGAGATCAGGCCATAAAACGCGCCCATCGGACATAAATGGCTGCACCAGCCTCGTTTGCTGACCGCCAGATCAAATAACAACAAGCCTATAATTAGTACCCAGCCAGCACCCATGCCGAAGAACAGGCCGCGGTGCAGTAGTGATACCGGGTTAATGAGTTCATAAGCGAGCGTGCCGGTCACGGCTGCGACCAGCATGACTACCCCCAGTAACCAGTAGCGCGTTGCGCGGGGAAAAACCAGGCCGCCCCGAAACTCGAGCTTTCTGCGCAGCCAGAATGCAAGGTCTGTGACCAGGTTAACCGGGCAAACCCAGGAACAAAATACACGGCCGCCGACCAGCATATAAAATATCAGTATGATTGCTGCTCCGGTGACCGCCGCAGAGGTGACGCCCCAGAAACCGGCGGCGAGCATTTGCAGAAATATCATCGGGTCGGTCATTGGGATCGTATTGAACAATAAACTCGATGAAAGGTTGCCTTTGAGCACGTAGATGCCCGCCCAGGGTCCGAGCAAAAATAACAGCAGGATGGATGCCTGGCTGAGTCGGCGTAAAACAAGCCAGCGGTGCGCAAGCCACCAGCCTCTGCGTTTAATTGCGTTAGCGCCAAGTTTTCCCATGTCTATTTGTCCCCTCCGTTAAAAAAACCCTGGTTCAGGGTATCCAACGGGTTCGAGGAGAAGGGCGTGTTTTTGGCATCTTCTTCCATAATCAGGCCTTCGCCCTGTAGATCGTAGCGTACACCTTCGGGTAAATTGTATTGATGGGGTACATCAGGCGTCACCAGGCTGCCTCCCACACCTTCTTTTTGCTCCCAGCCCAGGCGATAATGCTGGCCTAACTCACCCTTGGCCAGTTTTATGGGCAATACTCGAATGGAAGCTTCTTCCATGATGCAGGCGCGCTCACACAGGCCGCAACCCGTGCAGGCATCAGAATGAACGATAGGGATAAATTTGGCGTGTTTACCCGAGCGTTCGTCGTGGCGGTAATCCAGGGTAATGGCGTAACCCCGAACCGGGCACACATTAAAGCAAATCTCACAACGTAAGCCATGAAATGCAATACAGGTCTCCTGATCGATCAGTACGGCCAATCCCATGCGGGCTTCATTGATGTCGGTCAGGGTATGATCCAGTGCACCGGTCGGGCAGTTGGGAATGCACGGTATATCTTCACACATCTCACACGGGCCGTTACGTGCCGTAAAATAGGGCGTGCCCAGCGCTACATCGTCTCCGGGTGCCGCCAGTTTTAAAATGTCGTAGGGGCAATCCTGTACGCAAATACCGCAGCGCGTGCAGGCAGACAAAAATGCTTTCTCCGATAACGCGCCGGGAGGGCGAATGGCCTCAGCTGGCAGGCTATTGGCGCTTTTTGAATGGACACCAATCGCCAGCCCCACCAGGCTCACGCTACAGGCTGTTTTCGCCATATCCGACAGAAACCGGCGCCGCGATTGCGATGCTGTATTTCTGGGTTCGGTTGTGTCGAAATTGGTGTGACTCATTCGTGTCTGTCGCGACCTGTCTATCAAAAAGGGTTGCCTAAGTATTCGGGTATTCAGAGCACGCTGAGCCTGTTCTGAACACCGGAATAATTATGCAGATGGTTGTGAGTAGAGTATGGCGCCTGCAAAACAGGCGCCTTATCTCCAGGCCTTATGCCTTCACGACCTTACACGCACACTTTTTGTAGTCCGTTTCTTTGGACAGCGGATCGGTCTGATCCAGTGTGAGCTTATTGGTCAGGCGACCGGCATCAAACCATGGCATGAACACCAGGCCCTTAGGTGGCTTGTTACGTCCACGTGTTTCCACACGTGAAGTCACTTCACCACGTCGGGTCATCAGCTTGATCTCAGCCCCGTTGCGCAGGCGGCGTGCCTTGGCATCTTCAGGGTGCATATAGACCAGCGCATCCGGTACCGCACGATACAGTTCCGGTACACGACGCGTCATGGAACCTGAATGCCAGTGCTCCAGTACCCGGCCGGTACATAACCACAGATCGTATTCGCTATCAGGCGGCTCGGCCGCTGGCTCATACGGTGCGGTGATGATATTGGCTTTGCCGTCGGGTTTACCGTAGAAATTGACCGTGTTCTCATCGCCTTCTACGTGCGGATCATACCCGCCACGGTAACGCCACAGGGTTTCCTTGCCGTCAATCACCGGCCAACGCAATCCGCGTGTCTTGTGATAGGCCTCATACGGAGCCATTTCATGGCCTTTTTTGGGGCCTTCAAACTGGAAGCGACGGTATTCTTCGAACAGGCCTTTTTGTACGTAGTAGCCAAAATCTTCAGATTCATCGTTGTCGTATTCATTGCCACGATCATCCGTAACCTGAATTTTCGGGAACTGATCGACCTGGCCGTTGGCGTAAAGCACGTCATACAGGGTTTTGTCCGCGTATTCCGGCATTGCGGCGATCAGGTCTTCCGGCCACACGTCGCTTACGTTGACGTATTTAGCAAATTCCATGACCTGCCACATATCGGATTTGGACTCACCCGGCGCTTTGACCTGTTGACGCCAGAACTGTGTGCGACGCTCAGAGTTGCCGTAGGCACCTTCTTTTTCCGCCCACATTGCAGTGGGTAATACCAGGTCAGCACCCATCGCAGACACCGTTGGATACGGGTCGGAAACGGTAATGAAGTTATCCGGATTACGCCAGCCCGGCCATGATTCATCATTAAAGTTGGCCGCGGCCTGGAGGTTGTTGTTACACATTACCCAGAAGCAGTTCATCTTGCTGTCTTTCAAGGCCCGATGCATGGCAACTGCGTGAATCAGGGTCTTGCCCATAGGCTTGCCGCTGATATCCGTTTGATCGGCATCGGCCGACTTACCGCTGGCTCTTGGAATGGTGCCTGCCGGTAGTTTCCAGATTTTTTCCGCAAATGTGCAGTGTGCATCACTCTTGGTGACCAGATCTGCGGGCAGACGATGGGTAAAGGTGCCTACTTCGCGGGCGGTACCACACGCTGAAGGTTGGCCTGTTAGTGAGAAGGGACCATTGCCCGGTTCTGAGATCTTGCCCATCAGCAGGTGAATGTTGTACACCAGTGAGTTCATCCATACGCCGCGCGTATGCTGGTTAAAGCCCATTGTCCAGTAGGAAGAAATTTTCTTGTCCGGATCAGCATAAAGCTTAGCCAGTTTTTCAAGATTTTCCTTGGGAACGCCGGATATTTCAGAAGCATGATCAAGGGTATACGGCTCAAGTGACTTGGCATACTCTTCAAAGGTAATCCCACTGAGTGCGCCTTTGTTAGCATTTTTAGCCGCCTTCTGGCGAGGATCACTATCACGCAGGCCGTAACCGATGTCGGTCGGAGTCGATTTAAAGTTACAATGCGCGTCAACGAACGCCTTGTTGTAGGCTTTGTTCTGAACAATATAGTTGGCGATATAGTTACCGATGGCTAGATCTGTTTGTGGATTAAAAACAATCGGGTTATCCGCCAGTTCAAAGCTACGATGCTCAAAGGTAGAGAGTACGTGCACCTCACATCCGGGTTTAGTCAGGCGTGTATCGGTGATGCGTGACCACAGGATCGGGTGCATTTCAGCCATGTTAGAACCCCACAGAACGAACGCATCCGCGTGCTCCATGTCATCGTAACAACCCATCGGCTCATCGATGCCGAAGGTGCGCATAAAGGCACCAACCGCGGACGCCATGCAGTGACGTGCGTTGGGTTCGAGGGCGTTGGAGCGAAAGCCTGCTTTGAGCAACTTCTGGGCAGCATAACCTTCCCAGATCGTCCACTGGCCGGAGCCGAACATGCCCACGCCTTTGGAGCCTTTCGCTTTACGCGCAGCCACCCATTTCTCAGCCATGATTTTGAAGGCTTCATCCCAGGAAACTTCGGTAAACTTACCGTTCTTGTCATACTTGCCGTTGGTTTTACGCAACAGGGGTTTGGTCAGGCGGTCTTTACCGTACATGACTTTGGTCAGGAAATAGCCCTTGATGCAATTCAGGCCCTTGTTGACCGGTGCATCGGGGTCACCCTGTGTGGCGACTACTTTACCGTTCTTTACACCGACCAGTACCGAACAACCCGTGCCGCAAAAACGGCATGCTGTTTTATCCCAGCGGATGTCTTTGTCTTCATCCTGCGCCATCACCGTGACGGGCAGGGACATTCCTACCGCCGAAGCGGCTGCCGCAGTGGCCTGGGTTTTAATAAATTCACGTCTACTTAACTTCATTGAATATCCTCCATAAGGGTTTCAAAAGGTTTCTATAAAATTCGATCATCAAGGACAGGAGCTAACTCGCATCCTCTTCGAAATACTCGTAAATCAACGAGGTATTGAGTACCCCGTCGATATTGTTCATTTCCATCATGCTATCTGCGATTACCTGCCGTTTGGGGTGGTCTATCAACACCACTAATTTGCCTCGTTCATCTCTGGCGCGGACTTCCACACCCTCCATTTGACTCAATGAGGCTATGACTGGGTCCAGTTTCTCCGGTCGTGAATGCACGACCATGCTGCAAATTGACATGTTAATTCTCTGGTTGGTATTTTGTGATTTCGATGCTGCCGGTTGGACAGGGAGCGATGCACGCGCCACAACCCGTACAGTTATTAAGGTTGATTTCGGGGCTGGCGAAGCCGCCGATCGCCAGCTGAAATGAAATAGCCCTGGTATCACAGCAATCTGCGCAGGTGCGGCACATGACGCTTTTCAGTGCCAGGCATTGATTGTTGATTTGTGCGCGATACGACCAGGCGCTCTGGCCATCGTCCAGCAGTGCGTTGGGTTTGCAACTTCGTTCGCAATCACCACAAAACGTACATTCACCCCGTTGAAAATCGACTTGCGGGTAACCCTTGTTGCCTGCGCGAAGAATGTTTTCCGGGCAGGCTGTGATGCATTCGGCACACTGGGTACAGGCTTTAAAAAATGCCTCATCTTCTAACGCCCAGGGCGGGGGCAGGAGATCCGCGACGCCTCGCCAGTTTCCGCGTAAAAACTGAGCCCGATCGATAGGGCTTTGTTTAGACGATTGCGCTCTGGAGAACCTGAGGTTCATGTATTATGAATGCGTGCAGATTAGGGTTATTAGCGAACAACCATAATCTAATCAAGGTATGCTGGAGGCGCATTGACCTGAATCAATGCCTATAAAAAAAACGCGGAATGCGCCGTTTTTCGAAATATTGGTGTCGCGGTTTTTTCAAAGGCTGGGGGAGATTCGCGAACAAAAGCGGGTGCTAATCCAGCGCGGTCGCTACCAGTTAGAATGTAATTCCCCGGAAAATGCTGTCCGGCTGTGTACCAGGCAGCATTACACAAGAACTCAATTTCTTTTAGAAATACCGTCTTTAATGTTTTGGAAAAAATGCTTTAAAGTGCCGGTATCTGTATCGCCACTGGCAATCAACTCCTGTAATTGATGCAGGCGTGCGTCATGGGTTCTAAAATGGACGGAAAACCAGCTATTTAGTATTTCTTTTAGATGCTCTTCATCGAAGAACTGCTCGTTTTCAAGATTGTCTGTAATTTCACGAATATCGTCTAACAGGTTTATATGATTCCCGCGATGTTGCTCGTATTGGTCATAGTTATATTTTTCCATGAGTTTTTCTTCGAGCACGAAATGTGAATAAATAGCGCCATAGATATCATTCAGCCTGTCTACCAACTTTTCTTTGCAGGCATTACTGTCAAGCGCGGCATAAAAAGAATTGATTGAAGCAATCAGTTCTTGATGCTCGTGGTCGACACCAGAAACACCGGTTTTAAATTCATCACGCCATTCGATTAAAGCCATAGCCAGGATCCTTTGGTATATTTATGTCGGTGCCCGATTTTATCATAGGTCTGATCGCGAAGATGCGGCCGGGCAAGGGTTAAAATGTATGCGCACAGGGCAATCCAGGGTAATCCAGGCGAAACAGCGAAAACGAACTAATGCGCACTATTTGTGTCTGGCCACATTGATTTTATCGCCACTACTATAAATAAAATTCCGCCAATGATTGCGATCAAACCACCCAATCCCATCATCGCCATACCCGCAACTTCCGGCAGGCTATCCAAACCCTGCGCGGTGCCGGCGGTTTTACGCTGTACCCCGTAACCGCCCGACCAGGCCAGCCCTAGAATATGCATCAGTTGCCCGCCGCCATAAACCCAGGGCTGCCAACTTGCCGTTCTGGGCATGGGCGGGCGAAACCCCAGTTTCGGTAACAGGTAGTATGTCAACCCCATAAAAGCCAGGGTGACGCCCACAATTGAACCGTGGTAATGCGCGGGAATAACTACGTTAACACCTTCTATCATAAAGGCCAGTATGCCCCCGATTCCAAATAGCAATATTGAGGTCCAAAGCGCATAACGAACAGGTCGACACTCTGGTCTATTTATAGAGGTTCTGAACAAACACCAGAGGGCAATGATCCCCAACGGTATACTGGTCAATCCTCCCCAGCGCATTATTTCCGTAAAGCCCAGTACGTGCTGTGCTTCCAGAATATCAAACTTCATGTATACGCCAGGCGCAGCCAGCGCTGG
This sequence comes from Pseudomonadota bacterium, assembly GCA_024226105.1. Classification (GTDB taxonomy): domain Bacteria; phylum Pseudomonadota; class Gammaproteobacteria; order Arenicellales; family Poriferihabitantaceae; genus JAAELZ01. The sequence goes on from JAAELZ010000715.1 coordinate 9,403, forward strand.
AATCGCAGCCAGAATAAAAAGAATGCTGATCAAGCGCGGAGAAAAACCTATCACAGCACCGTTGGTCTGCGCTAACCACAGCCACGTAAGAAGCAGTAGTACGGTATGAGTGAACTGGAAGACGTGCCCCCCACCCCAAAAAAGCATTTCATAATAGGCATGTCCTTGCAGTGATGAGCCTAGTTGCTGCCACGACCAGGCAAGCGATATCATTGTCAGCGCTGCCGTAACGGTGCTGGCATAAGCGCCAATGCTGAGTGCTTCACGGCCTGTGGTTGTACCAAGCGATAGTGGCGCGATAAGGCTACGGATTATCAATAGCGTAAAACCAGTACCTACCAGATAGAGGCTGACAAAAAATACCGGGTTCCTCAAAATCGGAACATAGTTGTTCATTAGCGGCTGGCTTTCACCACTAAATGGTGCAACAACAATTCCGATTGTGCCAAGTGTGGTCAGCAGCAAGGCTACTTTGCCAGCCAGGTAAGCCCGCGAACTGCTATTGAGCGTCCACACTACCCCCGCCAGGGCGATGAACCAGATCAGCACCGATAAATCTACGTGCACGACCAGCGCGGTATGAAAGAAATCTTTCCAGGGAATGATCTCATGCAATGCCGGTGTTCGGCTAAGTACGATCAGTATGGAAAACAGACCTGAAGCCGCGAGGGCAAATATCCCAAGCGTTAGCCATCCCCTTGCCAGGCGCTGGGTCTGACCTTCTGAGACAGTGAATTGGTAATTTGTTTCCTGCCCGGAACCGCTAATAGACATCAATTAAGAAAACGGTAGAGTATTCGAGCATAGTGATCCAGTAATAAGAACCCGAATAACAGGCTCAAATAAAAAATAGAAAACGCAAAGGTTTTCATTGCGTGGCCATCACCTTTCGAGCGATACAGGCGTACCGCGTGAGACACAAATAGTACACCGAGCGTCAGCGCGCCAGCAAGATAGACTACACCGCTCATTTGTACCAGGAAAGGCAGCAGGCTCACCGCCAGCAGGAGGACTGTGTACAGCAAAATTTGCAGTTTGGTATATTCGACTCCATGGGTGACCGGCAGCATCGGCACGTCAGCTCGTGCGTATTCCTTGCGCCGTTTGATTGCCAGTGCCCAAAAATGAGGTGGGGTCCAGACAAAAATAATAAGGAATAACAACAGTGCCTCCTGATTAATCTCACCGGTAATTGCGACCCAGCCCAGCAAAGGTGGAGCGGCACCTGCAGCACCTCCCCAGACAATGTTCTGTGGTGTGCTGCGCTTTAAGAACATTGTGTATATCACCGCGTAACCAATCAGGGCGATGAAGGTCAATATTGCCGTCAACGTGTTGACAAACAGGACCAGTACGATCATCGCCACAGTAGCAAGGCAAAGCGCAAATATCAGAGCATTACGTTGAGTGAGGCTATGCTGGGGCAAGGGGCGTTGGCTGGTACGCGCCATTGTCGCATCGATGTGGTGATCAACCACATGATTAATGGCCGCTCCGGAGGCGGAGGCAAGCCCAATCCCCAACAGGCCAAAAAACAAAGGTTGTAAGGGCACTATGCCTTGAGAGGAGAGCAGCATACCGACGAACGCGGTAAACAAAATGAGTACCACCACCTTGATCTTGCAAAGCCCGAGGTAATGACCAGCGATCTGCATGGCCGTCTCGGGGGCTGATGAGTTTGCGGGAGTTGCGTTGTCTGTGGTGTTTGTCATACGGCTGCTATTCTACCAAATAAGATTTTGATTTCTGCATAATTTTGTGATCAAACCCGAGCCCGGCTGAATCCTGTTACGGATGCTATCAGATGGCATGGTGTAGACAACCATTTTTTAACACGGTTTACCTAAGCCGGCGTTGCACCCGTTTAGTGTCGATTGGATTTATTCCCTGACGTGCACATATTCAATAATATGTTCGCCAAGAATTCCCTGCTTAATAATCTGGATATTGCCATCAACAAATCTGGTGGCGCAGGTTCCGCTGCTACCACACGCAAATAAAGCACGGCCATTTTCAACGTGATATGGCTCAACATTGGCTGTGGCCGCTTCGTCGAGCAAACCAAACTTATCTTTTACAAAGGCGCTGCTATTCACCATTGCCTTAACTTTCGCAAAGACCTGATGCACTGTCTCAGGTGCGACGCTCCTGGAATAGGGAAAAGGGACATAAAGTAAAATTACCCATTGATCAGGATAAAACTTAATGTACAGACTTTTCCCTGTTGTGCTGCCCGGCGTACTATCATTTCCGTACCTGGAAAAGTAACCGTCAAAGGTATCGCTATCCATCGCTGCTTCACTACAATATCCGGCGATCGGCATTAAGCTTATTGCTGCCAGCACTATTAGTAATTTTTGAACTATTGATTTCATATAAAACCTGTTATTGAAGTTAAACATAAGGTTGAACCTTATCATGAGGGTTAAACCATATCGATCTACACAAACACGGGCTACACCTGTAAAATCGGGTTTGTGCCTCACTACCCGTAGAAAGTGAGCATTATTTTCCAGGCCGCCATGGGCAACCATAGCTTGCGTACCCTGTTCGCACACCAGACCCTTTAAAAGGGCACGACAATATGCAAGAAAGCAACCATTTCGTTTCGTATCTTCCTCATCTGAACGCCATATTAAATACCCTGTCGGCAACAATGCTCGGGAGCGGGTACTATTTTATTAGAAAACGAAAGTTAATTGCACATAAGAATTGCATGATCGCGGCGCTGTTGTTTTCAGCGGCATTCCTGGTATCGTACACCCTTTACCATTTACAGGTGGGCAAAACGCCTTTTCTTGGCACTGGGATCGTACGTCCGGTCTATTTTACGATTCTTAGCACGCACGTTGTTTTGGCGATTACTAACCTGGTGCTGGTGTCTACGGTGACAATTTATGCCGCCCGGAAAAAAATTGGTGAGCATCTTAGTCTGGCGCGCTGGACCCTGATCATTTGGGCTTATGTGTCACTGACCGGGCTGATAATCTATTTCATGGTTTTTCATATCTATACGGGATAATTCAAATGACTGGAACAATTTTATACACAGTGGCCGCGATCGCGCTCTATCTGCTCTCAGACTGGATACTCAACCAGATTGAGATTAAGCGCGGAAAGCGCCTGGAGCATCGCTCGCTGATATTTTTTGCGATTATTCTGGTTCTGGCGCTGTCATCTTTTTCGTTGATTGAGCGAATGAGCGAAAGCCAGACGGGCGACCAGAGCAACACCGCAATTGAGGCCGCCGGTAACTGAAAAATGCACAACGAGAGTTGAACTATTTAACACTAAATCCATTGCTGACATCAAAGCCAATGACTAAAAGCTGTGCGGGTGCCACGTCTACCATCTGCTGATGTGAAAAATTAAATCCTTCCACGTGAATGCTGTCATTCATCTGAATGCTAAAGCTATGCGGCCCGGCGGGGATTCTGGTGTCCATGAACAGGTCAATGCTACCGTCCCTATACAGGCCCGGAGGGTTCGCCTTTTTTTTGAACAATATCTGGTCGTCCATTTTAACCTCAATGAGTAATGGTGAGCGTTCACGACCACACTCAACGGGTTTACGCATATTGGGCGGCAATTTGGCCAACTCCTCTTGCGTAAGCCGACGACAGGGTTCTTTGTGCTGGCCGGCGTGGCTTAAGGTAAGAGCAACCACGGCTTCATTTTCGCCCAGGTGTTCGAAGGACGGTGCAGCTGAAAAATACCAGACCAACAGCATGAAAACACTGTAATTGATTACCTGTAAAGGGTAGCGGACCCAGGCTTTACTGTTGTGGCTCATTTTGTAGCCCCGTTCGTGTCCATTTGTTCAGGCTCGTCAGCTACTTCTTTTAGTTCTGCGCGAAAGACGGCCAACGCCCGTTCGATTGGCTTGCGGTCGGTTTCAGCCCCTCCCTGATAAGCAATACGCCTACGGTCCGCGCGCGCGCGCAGAATGGGTTTGCGCTCCCCGGCCAGGCGCTTTTTCATCCAGTCATGGCCAAAGCGATAGAAACAGTCATTATCCCGGCAGCCTACCAGCATCACGCCGTCCGCGCCTTTCTTAAGAGCATATTCAACCAGTGTCGGGGGAATCATTCCCGAGCAGAACAACGAAACACCACGCGTATCAGGTGCGTCCAGAAGCGTGACGTCAAAACCGTGATCACAGCCGATCATCAGAACCTTAACTTCACCCTGCAGTTCTGCGACCGCTTGTTCTGTTTTTGAACGGATTTCATTGACCGGAAACTGAGGCATATCAATCGCCGAATCAAGTACTGCCGGCGTAGTCCGAAAAGGATTAGACTGATGGCAGGATCCGACACAGATACCGCAGGCAGCACACAAACTGGGTATTACCCGGACCTCTTTGTCGTATTTTAAACCGTCGGTTCTATTCTGAACGCTGATGGCATCAAACGGGCAATCGTCAAAACACTGAGCACAACCGTTGCAGCGGGAAAGTTTCACCTCGGCAGCAGGGCCTGTTTTTCTTATTGGAATCCATGGTAACAACATTAGCACTACCGTTACTGAAGTGGTCAGTAACCAGACCTGACCGGCAGTCCAGTAATCCAGCAACGGATAGGCATTAAGGTAAAACCAGTCAATATTGAGTACCTGGGGGACGCTGGACAAGTCTGCAGGCTCATGGCTGACGGCGGGTTTCCAGAAGGAAAGCACCAGCAGGGCAATCATGCTTCCGACCGCCAGACCGCGTGGTGGGTTTATGTCGACGTTAGACATGCGACGCACATGAAACCACAGCGCAAAGACCAGTAACATCGGCTGGCCGAGCAAGTGCAGGAATTCGATCAGGATGAAAAACCGGTCCGTCATTTCCCCTTCCAGGAAATTGCTGGTCATTGAACCGAAGAAAATAGGCAAGGCATCCATCAGAACCGCCGAGCCGATAGCGATATATTGCGCCAGCATATCCCAGACCAGCCAGTAACCGGTAATTCCGACGGTCACTACCATCCATAGCAAAGGGACTCCCGTAAACCAGGAATACCAGCGAAAGCCCTTATGTCTGCCCAGCGCATATTCCCGAAACATGTGCAGCAAAATGGTAATGATCGCGGCATCTGAAGCATAACGATGCAGGCTTCGCATAACGCCGGCAATATACCATTGTTCATGCGTCATATATTCTACCGAAGCATAGGCGCCTTCCAGGCTGCCCTGGAAAGGTAAAAATAGATAAAGGCCGCTTACCAGCACCACCCAGAAGAAGAAAAACGTTAGAGTTCCAAGGTGGTAAAGAGGGTTCCAGTCACCGAAGGAGACGTTAAACCAGGACTCTAGCGCCAGGTAGCTTCTTTTTAGCGGATTAAATTTCATACTACTTAAACATTGGGTTAGCTTAAACCGGTTGCCTTAAAAACTGATCAGATATTCGTCAGGAACAGACAGGCAAAGCGGTACAATTTTGTAACATATCATGGCTGCGTACTTATTATGAATTCGAACTATGTTTGCCTGGTAATTTGCGGCGAAACGTCTCTTTGAGAATAAAAGCAGCTCCAGAAAGAATTATCAGCGCGCCGATGAGCATGCCAACAAACAGTGAATAGTCAAAATAGTAACCATCGCGAACAGGGTCATAGGTGGTACAGAAAAAGCGCACTTTATTCACCAGTTCATCGGTTAAAGACTGGTTAGGTTTCGGCTTGCCCAATACCAGATCCTTGAGCGGCTCGATCAGCAATGGGGTGCTGAATGCCTGCCCATATACCTGACGGTAGAGTTCACCATTGGAGTCGATCACGCTGACCTGGATAATATGATCAAAACCTCTCGAAGAGGGATAATAATCGAACCCCAGGTCTTCAATAAGTGCGGGTACAATATCCGGCTTTACACTGAGCAGGTGCCAGGCCGGGTCTTCGTCAATACCTTGTTTAACCGCAAACAGGCGCATGGCCTCGGGGGTATCCATTCTGCTGTCAAAGCCAATGACTGCGATATTGAAACTGTCAATACCCAGAGCCTTCCTGGCTTTAGCTACCACTTCAGCTAAGTGCCGTGTGGTCATTGGACAAATCTCATAACAAGACGTGTACACCAGGCTAAGTACCAACGGTTTGCCTCTGAATTCTGCCAGTGAGCGGACACGATCATAGGCCTCACTGACCGCATAATCACCGAGTATATTGCCGATAGCTTCCTGGCTGGTTTTGAGTGCTGTTTTATAGTCAAATTCGGCTTGTATTGCGACACTGTCGGCTTGTTGGTCTTCGGTGTTTGAATTTTGCAGGGCGGCTGATGCAAGCATGGGGAGACATCCCAGCATAACGATCAGGAGACGAAGTATTGGCTTGCCGGCGAGGATTGAATACACGGAATCTGGGTGTTTAAAAAATGCTAAGCCGAATAAGCTCAATTTCAGGTCAGGATTAACCTGTCTGCAACCGCTGCAATCAGCAATAAACTCAGTTGTATCAGTGAGGCGAAGAAACTCGTCATCGCAGCCTTTTTTGATGATGGGGCGAATATCAGTTGCACGTTTCGATAGATAAATAGGCCACCACCTGTAACAGCACCGAAAAGGTAAATCCAGCCCAGTCCGTAGAAAAAAGGCAATACAGAGACGAAAACCAATACCAGCGAATTTAGTAATATTGCTTGAGCTGCACGTTCATTTCCGGCGACCACCGGTAACATCGGTACTCCCGCTGCGCGATACTCTTCGGCCTTGGCAATTGCCAGGCTCCAGAAGTGCGAAGGCGTCCAGAAAAACAGTACCAGGGCGAATAAGCCCGGTATCATGCCCATCGTAGAATCAATAGCTGATGAGCCTGCTAATACAGCAAAACTTCCGGAAGCGCCGCCGATAACGATATTCATCCAGGTGCGGCGCTTCAGCCACACGGTATAGACTACTCCGTAAAAAAATGCGCCCAGGAAGATATACACAGCGCTGCTTATATTCAGTACCAGGGCAGCAGCCGTCACAGAAATGCCTACCATCAGCAAAATCATTATGATCCAGGCCGGGCCCTTAGTAAAAGTACCGGTTACAAACGGCCGGTTCCGGGTGCGTCGCATGTGCCGATCCAGATCGACCTCATAATACTGGTTAAATGCTCCGGCCGCTGCAGCGGCGATCAACACCGATAAGCCCAGCGTGATAACCTGCCACCAGTGCAGTGCATTACCGGGCGTAATAACCATCGCCACCAATGCCGTCAGCATCATGATGACGCCTATACGAAGCTTGAAAAGATTGATGAGTTGACTGATCATTGATTGACACTATGCGGGGGAGCCCATTCTGGAACCGCGACCCCGGATTTACGAACTCGATTACTCTTTATGTTTGCTCGTTACCCGATATCTCAAACTGAACCCGGTAAAAGCCGGGGGAAATCTGCTGGCTCCGACCTGGCCGGATGCAATCGAGGTTGGAAATGAACGGGGCGGCTTCAGCAGCAATCCGTTCGGGCATCATAATGAGACGATTATATTCCAGCTCTTGTACCTGTGGTAAATTACTTTTACAGGGGCTAAAAAAAGCTGGGCGGGCAAAGACTGCCCGCCCAGCATCGATACAGCTTAAGTTGAGCTTAACTCATCGGCCAGACGGACGAGAGGTAATCCCAGTTGATAAAGTAGTATACGACGAAACAAACCAGGAGCAGTATCGCCAAAGCAAACGTACCAGGTGCTTCAAAGCCACTGGAACCATGCTCCTCTACGACCGGCTTAGCGCGGGCCAACTGCTCTGGTTTCTCCACGTTGTAAACAGACGCGGCCATCGGCACACCGAAGCTTTGGAACAAGCCGGCAGATGGCTCCAGTTTCTTACCAAATACCAGCGAACCCACAGCAATGAGGATATAGGCTGCACCACCAACTGCGGCCAGTACGCCGCCTACTCCGGCTACGGCCATTAACATGTAGGCTGTGCCCGGGTAATCAAAATTGAGCAATGCACCACTGAAGGCCATGTCCCAGTGTCTACGAGATACGCCCAGGGTACCTGCGCCGAGTTGAAACAGGATCAACAGCGTCATTCCGCCTGAGAAAATGTAGGGCTGTAACTTTGCCAGTCCCGGAAATATCATCTGACGTCGGAAAAGTACCGGAATCAGTAGATACGTCAGAGCCATCCAGGTCAGGGTGGTTCCCACCGCAACGGTGGCGTGGAAGTGCGCTGGCACGTAAATGGTATTGTGAATAATCAGGTTGATCTGTTCAGTACCCATTACGACACCCGTGATACCGCCCAGGAAGCCAAAAATGATCAGAGACAGGAAGAATCCGGAGAAAACCGGGTTACCCCATGGCGCTTTACGTAACCATTCGAACAGACCCTTGGTCAGGCCCTTATTCCGCTGCGCGACTTCCATCGCGCCCGGTATGGTAAGCCCGTGAATCAAGCTGGCCAGAACCGCCAGATACATTGCGTATGAGGTGTTGAATACTTTCCACTCCGCGCTTACGCCGACGTCTACCAGAATATGGTGCGCGCTGGCCAGTTGCAGGAACAGAATGTAGAGCAGGAAAGCAAATCGACTGACTTTCTCTGACATTGGGCGTGCGCCAAATAAAATACCTACGATCAGATACCATACCGAAACGTGAGCAGCAACGTTGATTTGCTGGGATGAGTGACCCAGTCCCCACCAGATAATACGATAGACCTCAGCGTCGATATGATTGATATAACCAATTGACCAGAGGAAAGTCGGAATCAGGATAATTGCGCCACAGGCGATGGTGAATATTGCGATGATACACGCAGTCAACGCACCAAAAACCACCAGCGGTAGTGAACCGTCATAAGTCTGCTCTTCTTTGGCTACCACCAGGGTTCCCAAAAACACAAAGCAAGCAATCAACGCGCCCACGGCAAACAGAATTATACCCAGGTAAAAATGGGGTGCCGCCTGCATCGGTACATAGGATGTCATCATGACACTCGATTTACCCTGAAAGACCGCAACGTTGTTGACCACCGCTCCGACGACCATCAGAATAAATCCTAACCATGCCCAACGGGGGCCTGCCAACCGAACGCGTAACAGGGTCGAAGCAGCAAAGTAAAGGATCGCCATCTCAAAAAAGATCACCCAGAAAATCAGGGCGTTGATACCATGTCCTGTCAGTACCTGATAGAACATATCAGCAGGAAGCAGGTGTACCGTTTGCCAGCGAGTCAAAATAACACCCAGCGCCAGAACACCCGCGACCAGCAGTGCAACCACTGCCGCTACGGCGTTGACTTTCATCAGACTTTCGGCTGACTTGTCAAAATAGAAGCCCGAATCAGGGCATATGCGAAAACGTGACATTATTATTTACTCCTTAACAATTATTTTGCCTAACATCGTGTGATGCCCGACGCCGCAGTATTCGTTGCAGACCACGCCGTAATCTCCGGCTTTGTCAGGGGTCATGGTTAATACCATCTCGTACCCGGGAACGACCTGCAAATTGATATTCACCGGTTGTAGTGAAAAGCCGTGCTGCCAGTCCAGGGAGGACAGGTGGATTCGGTAGCTTTTATCTTTCTCAAGCTCCAGTATGGGGTACCACTGCCACAGTCTGGCCAACATATAGACGTCGCTGCCTTCCGGAGGACGAACAATGGGGATACCAGCCTCTTCTCCGACCTGGTATTGCTGGACCATTTTATCGACTTGCGCTTTATATTTTTCCGGCGTCGTCTGGTATGCTTCGTTCGACAGATTCTGTTTTCCATAAATATGCCAGTAAGGCATCATAAAAAACATGATCAGGCACCAGATCAAAGCAATACTGATCCAGACGATCTCCTGACGCCCGACAGGCACGTTCCACCAGATCCGTTCAGCGGGGGGTTCAAATGCACTCATTTGTCAATCTCCTCCAGTTAATTTAATAAGTTAAAGTTGTTTGTTGTTTGCTAGTAAGGAGCAATAGGAATGTTGGCTACTTCCATCACGCCCCATAAAATGTAGAAGACTGTGGGGACAGTAATACCCAGAAATAACAAAAGAAAGTGGTTGTCGAGCACTTTCTGCCAAAATGGTACCCTCTCACGGGGCTGATTCTCTTGGTTCATGATGGATCCTCTTATAAGTTAGTGTTGGCGTTCAGGTTGATGTTCCGGGCCGGGCCATCGGCTTGCGTTCAAGATGCGGCGTAATGCCACACTAAATCGCAAACGCCCCGATGGTATCCTGCATTGATGCGGTATAACATTGACACACATCAAGCATGGATACTTTATCTTTCACCCTGAAATTTTGCAAGCATAAGCAGGGTTTTAACGAGCGAAAATAGTGCAAATCACTAATATATATCGTGCTGTGTGTTATACAGATTAAATTTTCCTGTCGGAGTGATTAAACGCTCATCTTTTATGACGGTCTTAAGCTTTCGCGTTTTGTCATCCAGCACCACGATCGCAGATTCCTGGTTCGCTCCATTCCAGACCGAGAACCATACCTCATCACCAGCCTTGTTATATTCAGGCTGTACCACCAGTTTCGCACCTTCGCCTAAATCCGCCATTTCTGCCACAGGGACTACCTCATAACCCGCATCGGGATTGTCGATATCAAAAACCGCGATCGACTGGCTCATGCCCGGATCGGGATTGAGCGTGGTATCGACCCAGAGATTTTTCGATTCGGGATGAGTCTTAATGAACAGGGAGCCGCCGCCCTGTCCCTTCAGCGTTCTTACCACTGACCAGGCATAAGGCTTTGAAGCATCCGTAGAGATCAGTGAAACA
>JAAELZ010000716.1 GCA_024226105.1 Pseudomonadota bacterium
ATTTCGCATCCCATAACGGGGCAAAAAACCGCAAGGCAGACAGTCTTTGGGGTCTCAATACCGATTTAGGGCACAGGTTAGTGAGTATGGCTAAAACATTTTCACCCTATGAAATGCGAAGCAATTATATTTCACAGGGTAAGCATTCCTTAACTGCCGTAAGACGTAAGGAGCGAAAAAGAGAATGATACGCTCTGTACCAAAATGGTGAGTTGGCAAGATACAAGCGTTTAACGCAGCTTTTACGGAGACGTTGTCCAGCCGGCAGACAGGATGGGCCTAACCTCACGCATTTGTCACTTATGCGGAACCCCGCAGGAAATGCGGGGCAGGATGCGGAAGCCCAGCGCTTTCTCCCAACTATTTTGGGCAAATAACAGGGAAAAACCGTAACCGTAAGGCATCGGGAAACGCCGGACAGAGAGAACAAACAAAGCGAAGGTCACCTTGTAATGAGGTGAATAGCGGTTGCAACATTACCGCAGGCGAAAGCTACGCTGACCTTTGTCTGGTGCTTAATGGCGAGAAACTTTTCAGAACCAATGAATTGAGGAAAGCAAAACTTGCGACACGAAGTTAGCCCGTATGGGTCCGTATGGATGAACGAGAATGAAAATTCATCGTGTGCGCCTCGACACAGTATGCGAATTGGCTGTAAAGAAACATCGCTAAGGTTACAAATTTGTAACCGGGTTCGCTTAGGCATAAGTGAGCCTTAATAGTGCTTGAGCCGTATGATGGGAAACTATCACTGCCTGTCCCGCATGGCGGGATAC
>JAAELZ010000717.1 GCA_024226105.1 Pseudomonadota bacterium
AAAGGAGCCATCGGCGCACTGGACAGCGATGTGCAACGCCAGCTGGCTGCTCAATTCACCGAACACGTGCTTGAACTGACCGACGACAGCCGTATTGCTAATGGTGCCGGAGTGGCATCTGATCCGGGGGCGAGCGAAGCCGAACTGACCGCCAGCTTTAAAACCGTTAAAGCCGCGACCATCGAAAGCCATACCCGGTGTGGCTCAGAAGGCGACTGGAAGGCCCAGGCAGCGTACTTTGTCGCGCGCGCCTGTGAGGCGGCATTAATGCCGGAAGGTTATAAAAAAGCCGGGCCTGCGCTACAGGCCGCGACATCCGCACGCATGGCACGAACCGCCTGGTCAATTGACAGTGATGAGGGTGGCGAAAGCGGCGAGCGTGAAGCACAGTATCAAATCCTTAACGAATTCTTAAGTAAGCGAGGTTTATCATGAGTAAACGCGTCGTCGTTGACCCGATCACCCGTATCGAAGGCCACCTGCGCATTGAGGCGCAAATGGAGGGCGATAAAATTGCCCGGGCCTATTCCGCCGGCACCATGGTGCGCGGAATCGAAACCATTCTCAAAGGCCGTGACCCGCGGGATGCCTGGGCTTTTGCGCAGCGCATCTGCGGCGTCTGTACGCTGGTACACGGTATCGCTTCGGTACGTTCTGTGGAAAATGCACTGAACTACAGCATTCCGCCCAATGCACAGCTTATCCGTAACCTGATGATAGGCGCACAATACGTACACGACCACGTCATGCATTTTTATCATCTGCATGCGCTGGACTGGGTGGATGTGGTATCAGCCCTGGATGCGGACCCGAAAGCCACCTCAGAGCTGGCACAAACTATAAGCAGCTACCCCAAATCTTCTCCCGGTTATTTTGCCGATATGAAGAAAAAACTTAGAGGCTTCGTCGAAGCGGGGCAACTTGGTATTTTTGCCAAAGCCTATTGGGGTCATCCGGCTTACAAGTTACCGGCTGAAGCAAATCTGATGGCGGTCTCGCATTACCTTGAGGCACTGACCTGGCAACGTGATGTCGCCAAGCTGCACGCCATTTTCGGGGGTAAAAACCCGCACCCCAACTTTGTGGTGGGCGGAGTGCCAAGCCCGATTGACCTCAATTCTGATTCCGCGATCAACGCCAAACGCCTGGCGCAGGTTCAGGAGATAATCAACAAGATGAAAGCCTTTGTGGATCAGGTCTACGTGCCCGATACGCTGGCCATCGCCGGTTTTTACAAAGACTGGGGCGGTCGCGGTGAAGGCCTGGGTAATTTCATGACCTACGGTGATTTCCCGGAAAAAGGCATGGATGACCCCTCAAGCTTCCTGATTCCCAGCGGTGTCATTCTTAATCGTGATCTTTCCACCGTTCACGACATTGATATGAATGCAGCCGACCAGATTCAGGAGTATGTCGCACATTCCTGGTATGACTATAGCGGCGGCAAAGACAAAGGGTTACACCCTTATGACGGTGAAACCAATCTCAATTATACCGGCCCGACACCACCGTATGAACAGCTTGACGTGGAGCAATCCTATTCCTGGTTAAAATCTCCGCGCTGGAAAGGCCATTCCATGGAAGTTGGCCCGCTGGCGCGTGTGCTGATGCTGTATGCCAACGGGCATGCACAAACTAAGGAGCTGGTCGATATGACCTTGAGTACTCTGGATGTGCCCGTCGATGCCCTGTTCTCAACGCTGGGCCGCACCGCCGCCCGAACGCTTGAAACCAAGATCATCGCGGACAATATGCAGGGCTGGTACGACAATCTGATCGCCAACATAAAAGTGGGCGACACCAAAACCTTCAACGAAAAGCAATGGGATCCGTCCTCCTGGCCGGACGAAGCACGCGGTGTTGGTATTATGGAAGCCCCACGTGGCGGGCTGTCACATTTTATTGTTATTAAGGATGGGAAAATCGATAACTATCAGGCGGTGGTCCCCAGCACCTGGAATGCCGGCCCGCGCGATGCCTCGGGCGTGCCCGGTGCCTATGAAGCCGCTCTGGAAGATAACCATACGCTGTATGATGCCAAACAGCCCGTTGAAATCCTCCGTACCATTCACAGTTTCGACCCCTGTATCGCCTGTGCGGTACACGTCACTGACCCGGATGGCGAGGAACTGGTGAAAGTCAAAATCAAATAGTGAGCTTATTATGATCTACAAAAACGCTTTTAAAAAAACCCTGGGCATCATTACGATTGGTGCAACTACCCTGCTGTTCTCATCAGCTGCGCTCGCCCATACAGGACACAGCCACATACAGAACGATACTTTAAGTGGGATTCTGCATACCCTGACTACCCACCCCCTGTTGTTTGGGATGGTGGGCCTGGTGCTGGTTGTAGCCACTTACCTGTCCCAGGATTAGTACATTTTGGAAAGGCACCCTCAGAAGGGTGTCACTAAAAGCAGCCATTCAATCAATAGCGGTCATTCTGGACTTCAACATTCCCGCCAGGGCCTGAGACATCGTACAGGACTCATCGGCCAGCGTCATGAATAAGGAGCCAGATTTTGCACCTCCTGATTTGAGCTGCAATCGAATCAACTCACCTGAGTCGAGTTCTCTGTTTATCAAGTGTCGGGGAATCCATCCAAAGGCCATACCGCTGTTGATGATTTCAATCGCGGTATGCATGCTGGAAACGCTCCAGCGTTGAGTGGCTTTTAACCAGCCCGAATCAACCTCACCCTGACTGCCCGAATCGCTAATGACGACCTGCCGTTGCGCCATCAGCGTGCGCGAAGAAATAGACGATTCATGAGCCAGAGGATGGCAGGCATGAACCACTGGTACAAAGGGAATATCGATGAGCTTTTCCCCCAAAAAACCCTGCGGAACACGGTACGACACACAAATATCGGCCTGGCCATTAAGTAACTGCTCTTCCGCGCCTGAAAGCACACCTTCATGTAGTTTAATCTGGCAAAGCGGAAACTGCTCTGCAAAATCACGCAGGGCAGACAATAATAAATCGTGAGGGCAGATAGCATCCACCGCAAGTGCAATTTCACCACGATGATCCTTTTGCAAATGTTGTGCAATATTTATAAAGGTTTGCTTCTCATCCAGTAGAACCCTGGCTTGCTTGAGCAAAGTGGTTCCCTGCTCTGTCAGATATAACTTGCGCCCCTGCTGCTCAAACAGTGCGATCCCTAATGAGCCTTGCAATTTGCTCAGCGCATGGCTGATGGTCGACGGGCTTTTAAATAGTTTCTCCGCCGCCGTATTCACGCCCCCATATTCAGACACAGCCAACCTACGCCGACATCACGCTGACAGGTGGCAAGCTGAGTTTGAATCTGCCCGACTCACACAATGCATTTGTCTATGTATTTCAGGGCGAGCTTGAACTCATAAACGAGCAGGGAAAAAACATGCTATCGCGGCACCTGAACTTGTTGTTCTCACCCCGGGTAATCAACTGGTTCTACAAACCACTACAGAGGCGCGGCTATTGCTCATCGCCGGCCACGCAAACAATGAACCCATCGCAAGATCGGGGCCTTTTGTAATGAATACGCGCGCGGAAATCGTGCAGACCTGGTCTGAAATACGCAACGGGGAGTTTCCACCAAAAAGCTGAGGCTTGGGGCAATAATTGAAAATGGACTGATAGTAATTGAGTGTTTGCCTTATTTTTTTAGACAGAACCTGGCCGTGCACTTGACCCCGGGATTCCGGATTGCCGAAAATTGTGATTTCTTTAAATCTCGACATGATTAGCCGGCCATTTTGCTATTCATAGAGACCTTTGAATAGTTTAGTGGCGAAAGAAAAATGAGGTGGCGGTATATTTGTCCTTTCTGGTATTGGCCTTACACCAGCCTGTAAATGAAGCGGAGCGGTTCTATTTCAGCCCGAACTCGAACCGCTTAATTCGTGCCATCGGGGAGACTTTGTTGCGAACGCTCAGAATCACTACCCCCTAACTTCAACAAACCATGGAATATTTCATCCCCACTGATCACCCCCACCAGTTTTCCTGATTCTACCAGCGGCACCGGCAGCCCCGTGTGATAGCGAATCTTGATTGCAGTCGACATGAGTATATCAGGGCTGGCGTAAACCAATGTAGGCTTTGGGTACCTGGAGCATTCAATGATGTCCTTGTCGGTTTCATAGGCACATAAGTCGGCAGGCTCATCGTTAACGATTGCGCCTGTTATTTCACCTTGCGCATTGAGGCTCAGTTTATTTTGCCCTGACCAGTCCAGTTCATAAAGTTCATTGCTTTTGTTCAAATTTAGAACCGGCGTCATCAATGAAGCGGCACGCAACACGTGAATGGGATTCATGTGCGCGACAAACTCAGCCACATAGTCATTCACAGGATTCAATACAATTTGCTCCGGCTCACCATATTGCACAATGCGCCCTCCCTCCATTATTGCGATGTGCGAACCCAGCTTCATCGCTTCGTCCAGATCATGGCTGACAAAAACGATGGTTTTTTTAAACTCCCGCTGTAAATCCAGCAGCTCGTCCTGCAGTTTGTCGCGTATCAATGGATCAAGCGCAGAAAAAGGCTCATCCATTAACAGAATATCGGCATCGGTCGAAAAAGCGCGTGCCAGCCCTACTCGCTGCTGCATGCCACCCGACAGTTCATGAGCGTATTTATCCGCCCATTGCTCCAGGCCTACTATCTTGAGCTTTTCCAGCACAATAGCATCCCGCTCAGCTTTTGGCGTTCCTCGCAACTCCAGGCCCAGCCCGACATTTTCCCGTACCGTTCGCCAGGGCAGCAAAGCAAACTGCTGAAAAACCATCGCGATTTTATGCATACGCAGCTCTCGTAATGTTTGCGCATCACAGTTCGCCACATCAATCTGTGTCCCATCGTAATCAACCAGCACCCGACCACGGGTAACCGTATTAAGGCCGTTAATCGCGCGTAACAATGTAGATTTACCGGAACCCGACAGGCCCATCAGCACACAGACTTCACCTTGCTCTATGGCGATAGAAGCATCTGCAGCGCCCAGAATCTGCCCCGTTCTGGCGAGAATTGTATCGCGCGATGCACCCTCATCAAGCAACGGCAAGGCCCGCTTTGATTCTTCCCCAAACACAATATCTACATTTTCCAGGGCGATCGCTGCCACTACTTACCTCCAGGAGGATCGTCCTGTTTACAAACCCGGTCCAGCAATATTGCGATAATAACAATCGCCAGCCCTGCTTCAAATCCCTTGGCGATATTCACCGTATTCAAGGCCCGTAGAACTGGAATCCCCAACCCGGGCGCACCCACCATCGCCGCAATGACCACCATCGACAGGGACAACATAATGCATTGCGTAACCCCCACCATAATCGTCGGCAGCGCATGGGGCAGCTCTACCTTCCATAAAAGTTGCCTGTTTGTCGCACCAAACGCAACGGCGGCTTCCTTGAGCGGCACAGGCGTACTCGATACGCCCAGATAAGTGAGACGAATGGGTGCGGGAATGGCAAAAATTACGGTCGAGATGAGACCAGGCACCACCCCCAGGCCGAACATGATCATCGTGGGAATCAGATAAACAAAGGTTGGAATGGTTTGCATCAAATCGAGTATCGGACGTATCATTTTGTATAACCACGGCCGATGTGCGGCGGATATACCGACCGGAACACCGACCACCACACTCACCAATGTGGCGAAAATGACCAGGCCCAGGGTTTGAATGGTTTCTTCCCAGTAACCAAGATTGATCACCAGTAATAAACTGAGGACAATCAAGGCTACCAGTCGCCAGCTACGGTGCAGAAGATACGCCAGCGCAGCGAATATTGCTATCATGATCAGGGGATGAAACCAGAGCATAATATCAATCAGGCCCTCGATGACATAGCTGAGGCTGTCTGAAAAAACATCAAACAACTCAGCCCCGGAATCAAGCATCCAGTCTACAAAGTTTTTAATCCATTTGCCAAGCGGCAGCTTGTGTTCGGTTAACCAGTCCATAGCGGCATCAAAGCCTGCTGCTAACGTTTATAGTTTGAGCGCTTTTTTAACTGCCTCTAGCCCGGGCTGCCCATCCAGCGTATTCACATTCATCAACCACGCGTCAAGCACGCCGGGATTCTTCGCAATCCAGTTTTGCGCAGCCTTCTCCGGCTCCTCTTCATCATTGATAATCGCGCCCATGATCTCATTTTCCATCGCCAGTGTAAAAGTAAGGTTGCTCAACAGTTGCCCTACATTTGCACACTCCTGCGCATACCCCGCCCGGATATTGGTAAATACTTCTGCGCCTCCCAGATTCGGGCCAAAGATATCATCCCCCCCCTCCAGATAAGTCAGCTGAAAACTGCTGTTCATCGGGTGCGGCTCCCAGCCCAGGAATACCACTGCCTGCTTCTTTCGATCAGCGCGACTGACTTGCGCCAGCATACCCTGCTCACTGGATTCAACCACTTCAAACTCCTTAAGTGCAAAGGTGTTCCCGTCTATCATGCCCTGTATTAATCGATTTCCATCGTTGCCGGGTTCAATACCATAAATTTTGTTATCCAGCGCCCCGGCATTTTTTGCGATATCCGCAAAGGTTTTAATCCCCAGTTGCGCACCGTATTCATTGGTTGCCAGAGTATATTTCGCGCCCTCCAGATTCTTCACCAGCGTTTCAACGGATTTATCTTCGCGATACGGCTTGATATCTGCCTCCATGGTGGGCATCCAGTTACCCAGAAAAACATCGATGTCTTTGTTTTTCAGGCTGGTGTAGGTCACAGGAACAGACAACACTTTGACGTCCGCTTCATAGTTCAATGCACTCAACAGAGAACTCGCCACTGCCGTGGTTGCAGTGATATCCGTCCAGCCTACATCTGCGAAACTAACGGTCTTGCATGATGCCGGCTCGGCGGCGAAGCTGGTGGATGATATAAGAGAGCTGGCCAGAACAACTGGAACTAGTGCTTTTTGTAAATTCATTTCTTCTCCTGATGGTTAACTAAGTTAGTTTTATAATGTTCTGCTATTGTTAAGTATTTTGTCCAACAACACAAAGGTTTTTGCGACGGATTCTTTTCTCTTAACACTGCCCGGCACTATTAGTATCGGTCTCTCACATAAACGGACCTATAATCCTCTCAAATTATTCCTTCAGATTCTCATGGCCCTTGTTCAGCTCTATATCGATGGTGGATATCAAAATGCCACCTCCGGCGAAACCTTTATCAGCACCAACCCGGCAACGGGTGAAACCCTGGCTGAAATACAAAACGCATCGCAGGCGGATATCGATAAGGCAGTCGAAACAGCCCGCTGCGGGCAACGGGTCTGGGCAGCCATGTCCGGCGCTACACGCGGCCGGATTCTGAGCAAGGCTGTCGAGATATTGAGGCTGCGCAACGATGAACTGGCCGAACTTGAAGTTAAAGACACCGGCAAGCCGCTGCAGGAAGCCAACTGTGTTGATATCCATACCGGCGCTGACGTGATCGAATACTATGCCGGTCTGGCAGGAAAAATCGAAGGCACTTATCAGGATCTCGGGGAAGGCAATTTTTTCTATACTCGCCAGGAACCGCTGGGGGTGTGCGCCGGCATTGGCGCCTGGAACTACCCCATACAAATCGCCATGTGGAAATCAGCCCCCGCACTGGCCGCGGGTAACGCGATGATATTCAAACCCTCTGAAGAGACCCCGTTAAGCGCCACAAAACTGGCTGAAATTTATACCGAAGCCGGCCTGCCGGACGGGGTATTTAATGTCGTACAGGGCGATGCGCGTGTTGGACAGATGCTTACTGCACACCCGGGTATCGAGAAGATATCATTTACCGGAGAGTGTGAAACCGGTAAAAAAGTGATGGCCGCTTCATCGATGAGCCTCAAGGAGGTAACCGTTGAATTAGGCGGAAAATCAGCCCTGATTATTTTTGATGACACACCGGTGGAGAGCGCGGTTTCAGCTGCGATGCTGGCCAATTTTTATACCCAGGGCGAAGTATGTACCAATGGCACCCGGGTGTTCGTTCAGGATGCGATATATGACGAATTCTGTGCCGAATTGAAAACCCGTACCGAAGCGATGATCATCGGCGATCCATTGGATATTACAACCCAGGTTGGCGCACTGATTTCGCAGCAGCACATGCAAAAAGTACTGGGCTATATCGATGCAGCCAAAACCGCGGGCGCGACATTACTATGCGGCGGCGAACGTGTCATGGATAACGGTCTTGATAGAGGCGCTTTCGTTCAACCCACGGTATTTGTTGATTGCGCTGATGACATGCCTAACGTACGGGATGAGATTTTCGGCCCGGTGATGGCGGTGCTGCGCTTTGGCGACGAGGCCGAGGTTATTGCCAGAGCGAACGATACAAAACATGGCCTCGCGGCGGGCGTATTTACGCGCGATATAAGCCGTGCCCATCGCGTCATCGCTGAACTTCAGGCCGGTATCTGCTGGATAAATGCCTGGGGCGCATCCCCTGCTGAAATGCCCGTTGGAGGTTACAAAGAATCTGGCATCGGGCGTGAGAACGGCATTCAGACACTGTATAAATATACCCAGACGAAAAGTGTTTATGTACAGCTCGACCCGATGGAACGACCGTATTGATGCTTTTCATGGGAACTTCCCGACTATTAAAATGGCCTTCGTCAACGCTCCCCTCTTTGCCAAAGAGGGGTTGGGGGAGATTTGCAGGCCTATCTGAAACTGCGAGCTGTCACAATGTTAAAACTTGTTTCTAAATCCGCTTCTATCCCCCTTTGCCAAAGGGGGGTTATTCATTGCTAAATAACCATGCCTGAAAGCTACGACTACATCATCGTCGGTGCAGGTTCGGCGGGTTGCATACTGGCCAATCGCCTGACCGAAAGCGGCGAACACCGCGTATTACTGCTGGAAAAAGGCGGTTCGGATGAGCACATCTTCATCCGCATGCCGACGGCCTTATCCTACCCGATGAATATGGGTCGTTTTACCTGGCAGTTTCACAGCCAGCCCGAGCCGGGCATCGACAATCGAGTATTGCATTGCCCTCGAGGCAAGGTATTGGGGGGCAGTTCATCCATAAACGGCATGGTGTATGTGCGCGGCCATG
>JAAELZ010000718.1 GCA_024226105.1 Pseudomonadota bacterium
CACGAGGTGAGTATTCCGTACAGCCAGGCCCGCTCGAAAAGCAGTTTAATACCGCCTTACTTTCCCGGCATCTGGTCGCAAAAGACCTGGAGAAGGTTAAACCTAAAATCCTCAGTTGACCGCTACGCCCTCAATCAGGCACTTTGCATCGAAATCAGCCCCTCTTCCAGAAGCTCATCCAGCGCTCGCTGAATATCCTTCTCCATATCGTCTACATCCGGAAACTGCTCCTGCAGGGCACCAATAATATCCCCAACGGTATTATCAGCTTCGCATAACTGCCAGATCAGCATACTCGAATCATTCAATTTGATACGCCTTCCATCATCATCTTTGGTAATAATCCAGCAACACGGAATTTTATTTACGCTAAATCCTTCGCTTTGTACCGGTAGTGCATCCAGCGGAAATTGCTGGTGTAAATCTTCTAATGCCATTTTACTATCTCTTTTAATACTCGGTGCACAACATTGTATCATTCAGGCCTCGTTACACATAACCCATTTAGGCCCGAATATGGCACCCTACGCAGAAGTCGAAATAAAGGATGGCCAGGTTTATTCCTCACGGTACGATGATATTTACTACAACACCGATGGCGGCCCGGCTGAAAGTGAATACGTGTTTCTCGCCGGTAATGATTTACCACAGCGATGGCGGAACAGGCCGGGGTTTTGCATAACAGAAACCGGTTTCGGGACCGGCCTGAATTTCCTGGTCACGATCAAAGCCTGGTTAGATGACCCTGCGCGAAGTGAGACCTTAGATTATTTTGCGATTGAGGCGTACCCGCTACGTGCCACACAACTCGATGAAATTCATACTCACTGGCCGAATTTTGAAACACATTCAGCCGAACTAATCGGTTCATATCCGGGTCTGACATCCGGCTGTCACAGCCTGTCCTTTGAGCAGGGGCGTGTACAGTTACACCTGATCTTTGAGAGCCTGGAAACCACTCTGAAAAATTATAGGCTTGCCCCCGACTGCTGGTACCTTGATGGTTTTACCCCGGCCAGGAACCCCTCTATGTGGAAAAAAGAGGCCCTGAAGCAAATTGCCCTACTGTCTCACCCCGGCACCTCGCTGGCTACCTTTACCGCTGCCGGAGAGGTACGACGCAACCTGATTTCTGCTGGCTTTGAAGTTCGCAAACGCGCCGGTTTCGGGTACAAACGTGAAATGTTGTGCGCAATCAGGGCCGCTTCGGATACGCGACAAAACCTGATTAAGCACGCCCCCTGGTTCCGCTCGCCCTGTATCGACAAACCGCCACGTAAAATCGCCATCATCGGGGCTGGCATTGCCGGAGCGCAAGTCGCATGGCACCTCGCACAGAGCGGTCTAAGTGTGCTGGTCATTGAACAGCATGATCAGATTGCATCTGCTGCCAGCGGCAACCAGGCGGGTATGCTAGCGCCCAAATTGGGCGCGTCAGCGAGCGAAGAAGAAGCTTTTTACCTTGCGGCGTTTGAGTATCAACTTCG
>JAAELZ010000719.1 GCA_024226105.1 Pseudomonadota bacterium
GGCGGCGGTGCGTTCTCCGGAAAGGATCCTTCAAAAGTGGATCGGTCGGCGGCCTATGCAACGCGTTACGTGGCGAAGAACATTGTTGCGGCCGGGTTGGCAAGCCAATGTCAGGTACAAATCGCCTACGCCATCGGCGTTGCAGAACCCGTTTCTATCATGGTGGATACCTATGGTAGTGGCACGATTTCTGATGACAAAATCGAGGTATTGATTGCCGAGCATTTTGATTTGCGCCCCAAAGGCATCGTTCAGATGCTGGATCTATTGCGCCCCATTTACCGCAATACCGCTGCCTATGGCCATTTTGGTCGTACTGAGCTGGAGTTCACCTGGGAGCGCACTGATAAAGCCGATCTGCTACGCGATGCGGCAAACTCTTTTGATTTCGTAACGAACACATTCCGATCATAAACATGACAACTGAAAATTACATTATCCAGGATATTTCACTGGCAGACTGGGGCCACAAGGAAATCGCCATTGCGATGACAGAAATGCCAGGCCTGGCCTCCTTGCAGGTCAAGTATGGTGAAAGCAAACCCCTTAAGGGCGCGCGCATTGCGGGTTCACTGCACATGACAATCCAGACGGCGGCGTTAATTGAAACCCTGATTGCGCTGGGCGCCGAAGTGCGCTGGGCGTCCTGCAATATCTATTCAACTCAGGATCAGGCGGCGGCAGCAATCGCTGACCAGGGGATCCCTGTTTTTGCAATCAAGGGCGAAACGCTGGATGAATACTGGGCCTACACCCATCGCATCATGGAATGGCATGATGGCGGCATGCCAAACATGATCCTGGATGATGGCGGTGATGCTACCATGTTGCTGGTGCTCGGAACGCGGGCGGAATCCGACCTTAGCGTGCTGGATAATCCGGGCAGCGAAGAAGAGATCTGCCTGTTTAACGCCATCAGGGCACGCCTTGAAAATGAGCCAGAATGGTACAGCACACGCCTGGCAAATATTCAGGGTGTTACCGAAGAAACTACCACCGGCGTGCATCGTTTGTATCAAATGCAGGCGGCGGGCGAGCTTCCGTTTCCGGCCATTAATGTCAACGATTCGGTGACCAAATCCAAGTTCGACAATCTGTACGGCTGTCGTGAGTCGTTGGTTGATGGTATTAAACGTGCCACTGACGTGATGATTGCGGGCAAGGTATGCCTGGTGCTCGGTTATGGAGATGTCGGCAAGGGATGTGCGCAGTCTTTGCGTGGCCTGGGCGCGACGGTCTGGGTGACTGAGATCGATCCTATTTGTGCTCTGCAGGCGTCAATGGAAGGGTTTCGTGTTGTCGAAATGGATGATGCCTGTACTGAGGCGGATATTTTTGTTACCGCAACGGGCAATTTTAACGTCATTACCAAGGCGCACATGCTGCAAATGCGTCATGAGGCGATCGTGTGCAACATCGGGCATTTTGACAACGAAATAGACGTTGCGGGCATGAAAGAACTGGAGTGGGAGAATATCAAACCTCAGGTAGATCATATTACCCTGCCGAGCGGCAACAAGATTATCCTGCTGGCTGAAGGTCGGCTGGTTAATCTGGGGTGTGCGACCGGTCACCCGAGTTTCGTGATGTCGAACAGCTTTAGCAACCAGGTGCTGGCACAAATGGAGCTGTGGGGAAAGCCTGAAAATTATCAGAATGAAGTATATATTCTGCCCAAGCATCTGGATGAGGAAGTCGCTCGTTTACACCTTGGCCGAATTGGTGCGAAGTTGACAACGCTGACGGATGAGCAGGCGAATTACATCAGTGTCGCAGTTGACGGGCCGTATAAGCCAGATCATTATAGATACTAAAACGCACTCGTGTTTACCTTTAGAGTCGGTGGGTATATGCCGGCTCTTTTAGTTTGTTGTTTTACTATGGTTGCAAATTACAAATTATACCGGGATGATATATAGTTGAGCGCATCATCCAGTATAAGGGTTTTGCACGGCTTCCGGCGCAGCGTAAGTGATAAACAACTTGATTGAGAACACCTCAAAGTCAGATCCGATAAGAGCCGAAGTGCCAGGCTATACCCGAAAGCTTCGGTTCCTGCTATACCTGGCCACGCTGTTGTTTATTGTTGGCATTTTCGCGCCGATGATGACCATATCGCAGCTAGTCTTCATCAGCAGTTCGTTTTCAGTGTTTTCGGGTGTCGTAGAACTGGTTCGCAATGGCCAGATTGTTCTGTTTTTGGTGGTGGCCGGGTTTAGTGTTGTGGTGCCAACTCTGAAGTTGTGGGTGTTATTCAGGCTTACATCGGCAAAAGCGATGCCCGGCCCGAAGCTAAAGCGAACCCTGTCGTTGATGCATGACTACGGGCGATGGGCAATGCTGGATGTTATGGTAGTGGCCATACTAATCGTGGCCGTAAAACTGGGAACCATTGCAAGTTTGCAAATTCACTATGGCCTTTATGTGTTTGGCGCGGCGGTATTGCTTATCATGTTGATTACCGGGCGTATCATTCGTCTGGCTGATGCTAGCCAAAAAGGATAACAGGTGCCCCA
>JAAELZ010000720.1 GCA_024226105.1 Pseudomonadota bacterium
CTCGGCCATTATTCCCGGTGTTCTTGCCCTGGTCGACAGGCAGATGTCCCTGGGGGTTAGCGTAACCGGTGCTGACCTGCTTTGTGTAATAGCAATTGGCTATGAAGTGGCCTACAGATCGGGCCTGGTGCAACACGCTACGGTGTCCGATTATCATACTTCAGGCGCATGGACGGCGGTCGGTCTTGCCGCCGCCGGGGCGTGGCTATTGGGGTTGGATGCAGCACAAACCCGACATGCTATGGGTATCGCCGAATACCATGGGCCGCGCAGCCAGATGATGCGGTGCATTGAGTATCCAAGCATGGTTCGCGATGGGGTTGGATGGGGGGCTCCCTCAGGCATTATGGCTGTCCTACTGGCACAGGGCGGGTTTACCGGGGCACCGGCGATCACCGTTGAGGCAGAACAGGCGCATGACTGGTGGCATGATCTGGGTGAGCGCTGGGAAATTTCAGAGACACATTACAAACGCTATCCTGTCTGCCGCTGGGCGCACCCGGCCATCGATGCGGCCCGATTATTGATGTCACAAAATGATTTAAACAGCGAACAGGTGGTTGCTGTGCGGATCGAGACCTTCAAATATGCGGTCGAACTTGGTGGGCAAAACCCGAAAACACTGGATGAAATGACATACGGGATTATCTTCCCTGTGGCGATCATGATTGCACGTGGCAGGATTGGCGTTGAAGAATTGCAGGCAGCTGTGCTGGAAGATCCTGAAATTTGCCGAATCAGTAATGCGACACAATTGCTGGAAGATCCGGCAATTACTGAAAAGAGTATCAAGAAACGCTGGGCGCGGTTGACCCTGGCGTTATCGGATGGCCGGGAATTTACATCCGAGCTGATGAGCGCAAAAGGTGACCCTGACGACCCCTTGAGCGATGCGGAATTAGCTGAAAAATACCACCTGTTTGCAGATCCGGTGCTTGGTGTAAGCCGGGCAGAATCGGTAAAGGAAATGGCGGGGCGATTTGATACGCTTTCAAGCGATGAAGTATCGGATTTCTTCGACCTGGTTCTTGAGGCTTGAGGCTATCCGAAGGCGTTATGTAGATGTGGTGAGCATAGCGAGCCGCATATATTAGAACCTGTCAAAAAGCTCGTTCTTCTCGTTGCTAGAATACCTCTCAAAAGCTCAGAATAATCTCATTGTAGGGTGGATAAGTGCAACGCATCCACCTTTTTTGTTTTAT
Organism: Pseudomonadota bacterium; assembly: GCA_024226105.1. Lineage (GTDB taxonomy): Bacteria > Pseudomonadota > Gammaproteobacteria > Arenicellales > Poriferihabitantaceae > JAAELZ01. Next base: position 1,203 of record JAAELZ010000720.1, read on the forward strand.
ATAGCTATTGGTGGATGCGCTATCGCTTATCGCACCCTGCATTCTCACTTCTTTCAAAGGAAGGGAGAGGTTTTACGAAGCACTGATCTCAGCCTTTCTTTTCTTCACGTAGGTTTCCAGCTTCAGGCGTACTTCATTGTCGACAGGGGGGGCGACAAAGTTGTTGAGCAGCTCTTTCCAGATACCATTGGCGCGTTGGCTTGCGTTTTGCGCGCCGTCTTCCTGCCAGCTTTCGAAGTTACGCCAGTCCGAGAGCATGGGTGAATAAAAGGCGTTCGCAAAGCGGTTTTGCGTATGCTCTGTGTCAAAATAATGTCCGCCCGGTTCGACCGCTCGAATGTCATCGAAGGCCAGCGTTTCCTCGTTTATTTCCGGTCGGTTCAGAACTTGTGTCAGGCCTTGCAGCATCTCCGCGTCGAGGATGTATTTTTCATAAGAGGCGGTCAGGCCGCCTTCCAGCCAGCCGGTAGCGTGATTGATCATATGCGTATGGCTCATAATTGCGGCCCATAACGACATCATCGATTCATAGCTTGCCTGTGCGTCGACGGCGTTTGAAGCATTGACGTTGCTTGACCGATACGGGATGCCATAAAAACGTGCCATCTGAGCACCGATGACAATTCCGTGCACATATTCCGGCGTGCCGAAAGCAGGGGACCCGGATTTCATATCAACGTTGGAGGTAAAACCACCAAAAATGACCGGACAACCCGGCCGAACCATTTGTGTCAGGGCAATGACCAGCAAGGCTTCGGCTACCTGCTGAGCTATTGCGCCGGGTATGGTAATCGGGCTCATTGCGCCGGACAGGGTGAAAGGCGTAACGATACAGGGCTGGCCATTTTCAGCCATTGCGATCAGGCCGGCGGTCATCTCCGAGTCCATTTTCCGCGGAGAATTGACGTTAATAACGGTGGTCAGCGAGGGCTGGTTTTTAAGTTGTTGACGTGAAACTCCCCGGCTAATGGCGACCATCTCCAGCGCATCTTCGACACGCTCACTACCGATGGCGGTCGCGCCCCAGATACGATCTGTGAGCAGTATCTTGGACAGGTATAAATCCAGATGTCGGGATTCGGCCGGTAAATCGATGGCCTCGACAGGGCTTCCGCCCGATGTCGAGAGGATGTTCAGGCTTTGGCCAAGCTTGATCAGGTTTTTTTGATCCTCAAACGATCCAGGGCGCCGCCCCTTATCCAGGCAGGATACATTGGGCGGGCCGGCCACCGATGCAAAATTAACAAAATTGCCGCCCAGGGTAATATTGTTTTCCGGGTTCCGAGCGAATACTTCAAACTTTGACGGGGCTTTATTCACCCATTGCATAAGCTCCCCGGCATCCATGCGCACAAGGCCGCTATCAAAATCGACCTTTGCGCCGTGCGACTGCATGAGTTTCATCGCGCCTTCGTGCATGAATTCCAGCCCCAGTTCTGAGACTATGCGAAGCGCCGTCTGGTGAATGAGTTTGACCTCGTCAGCGGAAATAAATTCCAGCGGGGGGTAGGGATTTACGATCGAGCGGTGAGGCAACTGCCGAATCGAAGTAGCTCCCTCCGGCCTCGGACGCCGCCCTCCGCGTTTACGTCTGGTCATTGTTATTCCTGCCAATTTTGGTTCGAATGATCATGAAAACTCTGCGCTAATTTAACAGGCCGCAAGCGTGTCGTAAGCGCTCACATGCCAGTTGTAGATTATCCATGGAGGTTGCATAGGACAGCCGAATGTTCGGGTCGTATTCAAAAGCGGCTCCGGGCACCGTGGCGATTTGAGCAAACTCCAGCAGATATTTCACAAAATCAGCGCTGTTCCCGATCGTTTCGCCTTGTGGGGTAAGCCGCCCAATCATGTCCTTACAGGATGGAAAAAGATAAAATGCACCCTCCGGGGCATGGCAACTCAAGCCATCGATAGCTTGCAATTGCCCGACCAGATAATCGCGCCGTTGCCTGAAGATACCTGCTCTTTCCTGTAACAGGTCCTGTGGCCCGTTTAACGCGGCCACCGCCGCAACCTGGCTGATCGAGCAGGGGTTGCCCACGCTTTGTGACATGACCTTGGTAATGCCGCTGATAAGTGGCCCGGGCCCACCCGCGTATCCAATACGCCAACCCGTCATGGAATAGGCCTTGGAGACGCCATTCAGTGTCAGGGTGCGATCCTTCAGGCCGGGTTCGACTTCAGCCGGAGTCACGAAGCGAAAGCCATCAAATACGATGTGCTCGTAGATATCATCCGCCAGAACCCAGACCCGGGGATGAGCCATCAATACCTCGGTCAGAGCCTTCATCTCCTTGAAACTATAGGCTGCGCCAGTCGGGTTGCCCGGTGAGTTCAGGAGAATTAAACGGGTTCTGGAGTTGATTGCATTGTCCAGGTCTTCGGGCTGCAGCTTAAACCCTTTGTCTTCAGGGCAAACTACTGAAACCGGTTTGCCGCCCGCCAGTATCACCATGCCGGTATAGGATGCCCAGCAGGGTGTCGGCAGGATGACCTCATCATCAGGGTCGATCATTGCCTGCATGGCGTGGAACAACAGTGGTTTAACCCCGGAATCGATGAGGATCTGGTCGAGAGCGTAATCAAGATGATTGTCTCGCAGGAATTTGTCCCGCACGGCCTGCTTCAAAGCACGGGTGCCATCCACCGGGGTGTATCGGGTTATATTGTTTTGGATCGCCTCGATACCTGCCTGTTTAACCGGTTCGGGTGTGGGGAAATCAGGTTCGCCGATACTCAGGTCGATGATGTCCAGGCCCTGTTCCTTGAGACGACTGGTCAGCGTGAAAATCTCAGAGATTGCAGAGGGCTGGAACTTTTTCAGGTTCTGGCTGAGAGAGGGCATGTTGTTAACTCTTATCCAGTTCGCTGAGCTTTGGCATGTTGATACAAATGCACTCCGGGTCGATGACAAGTTCCAGCACAGCCGGTTTTTCAGAGGCAACCGCTCGCTCAAAAGCCGCTGAAAAATCTTCAGTCCGTTCCACCTTTTCTCCATAAGCACCAAATGCCCGGGCATAAGTGGCAAACTCAGGATTGACCAGGGGTGTACCGCTGATACGACCGGGATGGCGTTTTTGCTGGTGCATGCGTATGGTGCCATACAGATTATTATTGATAACCAGTATGATGGGCGTGGCGCGATGCTGCATCGCAACAGCCAGTTCCTGTCCGTTCATGAGGAAATCCCCGTCGCCGGCAAAACCTACCACCAGGCGCTCAGGAAAACGAATGGAGGCCGCAACGGCCCCCGGAACGCTGGCCCCCATGGCGCCGCTGATGGGGGCTAAAAGAGTACCAATACTGTCGTACTGATAAATCTTGTTGGGCCAGTCGGCGTAATTTCCCGCGCCATTGGTGACAATGGTTTTTGCGGGCAGGCGCTGGCGTAAAAAAGCCATTACCTGACCCATGTCCAGAACGCCGGGCTGCGGGCCGGGATCGAGACTATCGAGGTAGCCCTGATGAATTTCCCGGGTCCATTTTGCCCATTTTTCACAGCCTTTAATACGCCCCATATTTTCAAATACGGTGGCCGCCTCGCACACGCCGGAGGCGATCATCAAGTCGGCCTGGTAGACGCGGCCAAATTCAGCTGCCTCTGGATAGATGTGTATGAATTTGTGGCTGTGATCGGTCGGTGCGGGGCAGGTGTATTTGGACGTTGTTCCGTCATTCAAACGCGCTCCCATGGCGACAATCAGATCCGCCTGTTCGACTGCCTTGCCTAAGCTGGGTATGGGGCCCCAGGCCAGGTCGCCTGCGTAACACTCATGGTGGTTGTCAAATAAATCCTGGCGGCGAAAGGCAGCACTGACGGGTAGATTATTTCTTCTGGCGAACCCCTCGAAGGCCTGCCTTGCGGTATCTGTCCAGACACTTCCACCAACAATGAACAAGGGCCGGTTTGCCGCTGACAGCATGGCGTGAAGTCTGTCTATATCTTTGCCCCCGGGGGAGGCTTGTACCGGCACAGCGGGCGCCAGATCCTCAACATCGCTTAACTCACGCAGCAGGTCTTCCGGCAGGGCCAGCACCACCGGCCCCGGGCGCCCCGACAGGGCGGTGTGGAAGGCGCGGTTAATGAATTCCGGGATGCGGGCCGGATCATCAATTTGTGCCACCCATTTGCTCATCTGACCGAACATTCGTCGATAATCGATTTCCTGAAAGGCTTCGCGTTCCAGGGTATGACGAGGTACCTGCCCAACCAGAAGGATAAGCGGTGTTGAGTTTTGAAAGGCGGTGTGCACGCCGATTGAGGCATTTGCGGCTCCGGGCCCGCGGGTAACGAAACAAACGCCCGGGCGGGATGTCAGCTTGCTGTCGGCTTCTGCCATATAGGCTGCGCCACCTTCATGGCGACAGGTGATGTACTTGATAGAGGGGTGTTCGTAGAGGGCATCCAGCACCTCCAGATAGCTTTCACCCGGCACGCCGAAAATCGTGTCAACCTTGTTATTGCTGAGGGCGTCGATAAGGACGCGTCCACCACTTCGCATGAATGCTTTCTCCTGATAGATATTTAGCCAATTTTGACAGCACGCTACGCAATGACGTTCAGCCTGATAGCGGCTCAGGTACCCCGAACCTTGAAGCAGTGTCTCTTAAAACGCAAGCAAAAAAGTGTGTCAATTGGGCGCAGAAGAAAAATGTTCATCAATTCCATGTTTGCTGCTACAAGAGGCAGGTAGAATTGGCCTGGTTGAGCGCGTTTTCAACCTGAAATCCCTGGTTGGGCGGGGTATAGGGTGCTTCTGTGGTGGCCGGAAAATAGACCTGGGGCAAGGCCTAAAGCGCACAATGGCCACGCATTTTATTGCAAGGCCTTTTCAAGTAGTTACAACGCGGCCATGCGCCGCCACAGGAGTGCCCACGGAAAATTGGCATTGAACCCTGTAGCGCCCTTCATCCATAGGGTGAAAGTGGGAAATGCTGTTTTTTTATTGCAATTCATATGCTTATTAAAGCCTCATAGCGGTCAACTGAGGATTTTAGGCTCAAGGGTTTACGGTTTTTTTAAGCTGTTTGATGCTTCGTGATTTTGGGGAGCAGGGTGTTTATCCTGCTAATACTTCGTTTTTACGTATTCTTTGAGCACTTCATCAATTCGGGTCTGCCAGCCTTTCCCCGTTGCTCGAAAATGTTCTGTTACTTCCCGTGACAAACGAATCGTAATTCGGTTTTTAGTGACGTCGGCTTTAGGACGACCAGGCGGCTTCAGTCTCCTAAACTCTTTATCTGTTAATTCAAAGGTGTCAGGGTCAGCAGCAATCCCGGCATTGATCGCAGCATCTTCTTCATCGGTTGGCAGTTTGAGATCACGACCTGATTTAGTTTTTATGAGCATAGTGCTTCACCTCTCGTTTGTTTGCTTTACGCAAGCTTATAATGCGACGAAACCCATCTCGATCAGTAAATACAACGCAGA
>JAAELZ010000721.1 GCA_024226105.1 Pseudomonadota bacterium
CGGACGGATCTACGAGTGGTTCATTTTCATCACGCGTTGCTTTTCGATATTCCATTCGCGGCGTTTGATGGTTTCTCGTTTGTCGTGCAGTTTTTTACCCTTGCCCAGGGCGATATTGCATTTGACCTTGCCGCGCTTCCAGAACAGGCTGAGCGGGACCATGGTATAACCTTTACGGTCAACTGAGCCGATCAGGTGATGAATTTCCTTTTTATTAAGCAGCAGTTTGCGGCTTCGAATCGGGTCGGCTACAGCGTGTGAAGAAGCCTGAATCAAGGGCGTAATATGCGCGCCGAACAGGAATAACTCGCCGTTTTGATTGATTACGTAGGCTTCTTTGATCTGCACGCGGCCTTCGCGCAGGCTTTTGACTTCCCAGCCCTCAAGCGCGATACCCGCATCAAACTCCTCCATGATGAAATAATCATGGGTGGCTTTTTTGTTGCGCGCAATGGTCGCGGAATTCGCTTTAGGTTTTTTCTTTTTGGCCATGGGTGGAGTATATTTCAAAGCATACGTCGGGTTTGGCTATAATGGCGCAAAAGCTTGAAAAAACAAGCCACAGGCCCACTTCATTGTTAATCGCTAACGCTCCGTAATTTATGTACAACATCAACCGCTCCGCGCTCGTGCCCTATTCCAGTCAAAAGATGTTTGATCTGGTGAACGATGTGGAGAACTATAAAAATTATCTTCCCTGGTGCGGCGGCTCTGAGGTTATCGAAGAAAGCGAAAATACCAGCCTGGCCTCAATAACCATTGCGTTTAAAGGGGTTCATAAGTCCTTTACCACCGCCAACAAGCTAACACGCCATACGGAAATAAGGATTGCAATGGTGGATGGGCCATTCAGCAAGCTCGAGGGTATCTGGACATTCAAGGCGCTTGAAGAAAACGCCTGTAAGCTTAGTGTGGATCTGGATTTTGATTTCTCCAGTCGGATTGTCGGGGCGGTGATCGGGCCGGTGTTTAAGATTATTGCCGATTCGATGATTGATTCGTTTTGCAAACGTGCGCAAGAGATTTATGGTGAGGGTTGCGGGGTTTGAATTGGTCGTGGGGCTTTACGGCAGGTCTATGGTGGTCAGGGGTGCATTCACCATGGCGCCCTGCCAGGCTTTTTCACGGCTTTCTCCGTCATAACTGCTGGTCATAAGCAGCAACACAGAAGCCTCGCCAACGGCTGTAATAAGACGCGAAAGTAAATTCAGCGTCCGCTGGCCTGCGGCGTGAATATTTTCAAGCACCAGCAAAACCGGCGACACTTCAGAAGCGGTTTTGATGGAGTCTATGCACTCCTCCAGTTTATGTTCCAGTTCCTGCATATTTGAACTTTCTGCTATCGCGTTACCCGCCAGACAGCTTGAAATATGTGTGCACGATGTCGCCCCTTCCAGTTGCTTGCAGGTCCCGCCATCCGTGCTTATCATCCCCCGGCAAATCTGAAAATCCTGGAGTTCCGCCAGGGCGACAACCTGCTCTGCCAATGCCTTTTTTGCATCCGCTGATTCGCCTCTAAGCAAAATGCTTTGTCCGCCAATGTGGTCTATGATGCCCTCAATGGCGCCTTCGGCCAGATAAAGAATGCGTTGATTACCTTTTGAGATTAACCCCAGAGACTTTCTTTTACGCTCTATTTCAGATGCTCCTTGCTTCAGTTCAGGTTCTTGTTTGTCCCAGCTTGAAAGCAATTGCGCGTGCAGAGCCCGTGTTTCCAGGCAGGGCAATACGTCGAGTTCGCTCAACAACACGCGTTCACAGCGTCGATACCAGCGCAGCGCCAGCGCGTGATTCCCCAATGCCATGTGGGCCATCATCAAACCGCGATACGCCGATTCGCGCAGAGGATCAATCGTAAGCAACTTGACCCCAATCGGCACCGCCCGTTCAAACTTCCTGGTATCGATCAAAACCGTTAACCATTGGCATATTGCGTTGACGGCCCGCTCACGATAATAATGGCGGTGCTCGTTCAGCCAGTTTTCAAACAAATCCGCCCTGGGGTTACACCCGGCAAGGAACTCCCCTTTATATAAATGCGTTATTTCTTCACTAGCGCGCACTTCCCCTTTGGCAAGGGCCGCTTCAAAATCCAGCGCATCTACATCAATTTTGCTGCTGTCAAACAATATTGAACTCTTCAAACTGCGCAGAGGACTGGTGTCGCCCGGCATCACTTTACGCAAACTGGCCAGCGCCTGACGCAAGCTATGGCGCGCCACATTTTCTTCGCTGTCCGGCCAGAACATAGCGGCTATTTTTTCCCTGGGATGCTCAATATCCGGATTAACCGCCAGCCAGCCGAGCAATGCCTTCACCTTGCGCGGGCCCGGGTCAATTTGATTGCCATCAACATCTGTCAGATGAAAACCACCAAACAGAGAAAGCTTAAAATTTGCAGTATTTTGCATAATTAGTCGGTTTTTGTTTAAAAAAGCGAATTTAGGCGTTCTATTTTGACGCTCTTTTGACGTTCACTGGATATTCTTCGCTCCACGGTAAACATAGGTTTTCCAAAATTCAATTATTACAGGAAAGGTTAATATCATGAAAAAGATGCAAGGTATCGTAGATCCAATTTCTCTGACATTCGTGCTGGTTCTAGGCATTGCAGCCGCTGGAACCGTAGCTGAAAAAAATGCCGATGAACAACAACTGGCTCAGGACACCCAGACAGAATTGAGCGCATCTGCTGAAGCAGCACATCAGTATCTGGCGGATAACTAAACACCAGGCTGTTCTCACAGCAAAGCATATTAGGGTTTAATTATATACCATTGAGCCCTGATATTTTTCACTCAAATCAACTCATTTGAAAAAGGTTCAGAGCGTTAAGCCTGCCTTAACATTAAATTGCGAAATATTATATTTTTATCTGCTCTATTTGCTTTATTAATACTTGGCCTCATATAAACAAGCATGTAGGGCAGATGGCCTGCCCTGAATGACTTAACTATTTGAGGTATAAATGATGAACGTAGTTACATGGGATCCCTTTAGAGATATCAACCAGATATTTAACCGCCGTTCCGGCTATACACCGGTTGCGCAAAGCGAAGCCAAAGATTGGTCACCGCGGGTTGATATTCATGAATCGGAAAATAAATACACAGTACGCACGGAGTTGCCGGGCGTCGAAAAAGATGCCGTAAGCGTATCAATAGATGAAAACGTACTGACTATTAAAGGTACGAAACAATTTGTCGATGCCAAAGACGGCGAACAGTGGAAACGTGTAGAGACGCAATACGGAGAATTCACCCGCAGTTTTACACTGCCGGATGAAGTCGATGTTGATCAGGTCTCTGCAGCGTACAAGAATGGCGTGCTTGAACTGAGCATACCTAAAGTGGAGCCTAAGAAGGCGAAGATGATTGATGTAAAAGTTCATTAATCTATTCTCTTCATTCTCTATGAAGTTAGGAAAGCCCGCTTCGGCGGGCTTTTTTTTGGTTGTCATTCCTCTAAGGCTGCCCATTAATCAGGTTTTTCCCGTGCAAACGGAGTAGCGCCCGGTTTAATTGTTGCAGAATCAAGTTATACGCTGTACAGCAAGGCATGCAGAAGATATCTAAATTTTGGAACCATAAAACCCAAATACCGGTTGAGCGTCATACCCGCGCAGGTGGGTATCCAGAATACGGATAGAGGCAGGGTTATGGATTCCCGCCTGCGCGGGAATGACATTTATTCCGCACAGAAATACGTGCAAACGGGAAACCTGCGTACGCGGGTATGACGGCAGGGATAATTTTGGTCGCTATACCACTTGTGATGCGGTTCATGCCTCACCGCATCCTGCGAAAGGCCTTTAACCTGGTTGTCAGGAGGCGCATGGCGGTGGTGACCTCGCGCCATTTTAGTGTGATAATGGCCCATTCAGTAACGGCCCTAAGGTTTGAGCTATGAAACGATTGATATTAATGCGCCACGCCAAATCCGATTGGAGCCAGGGCGGGCTGACAGATTTTGAACGCCCCTTAAATAAACGCGGCGTAAACGATTCCAGCCGGATGGGGAAATGGATGGCCAATCATGTTGAGTTGCCGGAAGTTATCCTCTGCTCAAGTGCCCGTCGAACCCAGCAGACCATGCAGCTTTTACTGTTGGGGCTGATGTCTTCCGGCCTCGATACAGAAAATATAGAACAATATAATTTCGAATCAATGTATCTGGCCTCGCCCGGCACGCTCACGCAGTTAATCCATTTACACATAAACAAACACGAATCCATCATGCTGATCGGGCACAACCCCGGCATGGAAGGACTGATGCTGAATTACTGCCCGAACGCCCCGCTGACGCACAACGGCAAGCTGATGACCACGGCGAATATGGCTGTGATTGAGTTTGATGATTTACTCAACCCGACATTGATTGCCTTTCAGCGCCCGGGAGACCTTTGACGACGCATAAACTGGCCCTTGATATGGGCCTGATTTACGCCTTTGGTGCCGCCCTGCTGTTTTCATTCAAGCCGGTGCTGGTCAAACTGATTTACGTCTATGAGCTGGACACCATCACCCTGCTGGCCTGGCGCATGCTGATCTCAGCCCCCATTTACGCGGTTATTGGCCTGATACTGCTTTCACGCAACCGCCAAAGCGGAAAGAAACTGGAAAAGCGCTGGGTTGGAAAAGCCCTGCTGATTGGCCTGGTTGGATACTATCTTGCTGCATTGTTTGATCTACTCGGCCTGCAAACCATCACCGCACAGCTGGAAAGGCTGATATTGTTCAGCTACCCCACCTGGGTTGCGGTATTCACCTGGCTTTTACTGAAAAAGCCGATGGAAAAGAAAATACTGCTCGCACTGGGTTTATCCTATATCGGTATTGCGGTTATTTTTGTCAGCGACTGGCAGCAACTCGGCGATGACGTTATCGGCGGTGCCCTGTGGGTCTTGCTCGCGGCCCTGTCTTTTTCTCTGTACGTGGTGCTCAGCAAACCGATCATCGATCAAATCGGCGCCAAAGAGTTTACCGTCATCGCAATGATTTCAAGCAGCCTGATTACACTGGTGCACTTTTTTGTGGTGCAAAGCCCCCAGGCACTTTACATTTCCCTGCCCGCTTTTAAGCTGATTGTGTTAATGGCTATTGTTACAACCGTCCTGCCCACGTTCATGCTCGCCGCCGCCATCTCGCACCTGGGCCCGTCCAAAACGGCGATTACCGGAACCCTCGGGCCCGCCATGACGTCGCTGTTCGCGGTTATGCTTCTGGATGAATACTTCGGCTGGCCACAGGCCATCGGGCTGGCGCTGGTGATTGCTGCGATTGGTGTGATGCAATATAAACCCAGGGCGACGATTTAGTTCCTGAAACACGAGCCGGGATTCCCCCTAAAAGCTCCCCTCTTTGAAAAAGAGGGGCTGGGGGAGATTTGCGAAAATCAAATATGATCTTCATCTATCGATTACTGGAACATAAAAGCAAATCCCCCTCTATCCCCCTTTGCTAAAGGGGGAGGTTTCTA
>JAAELZ010000722.1 GCA_024226105.1 Pseudomonadota bacterium
CCAGATCTTCCACCAGGGCGTGGTCCTGGGTCAGTCTCTCAATAGTATCGGCCCGGTAGCGATAAACCCTGCTGTCTCCTGCCCATATACACACCGCATACCCGCGAAAAATCAGCAGGGCAACGACAGTACACCCCACGGTCTGGCCCTTTTTTTCGGCAGCGATTTCACGGAGTAGGGTATTGGTCTGAACGAGCCGGTTTTCCACCTCGTCCACAAATTCCGATAGCTCCCGGGGTGTGCGAAGCTCCTGCAGAGAGCTGACTGTCGTGCTGCTGGCCATATCTCCCGCAGTGTGGCCACCCATTCCATCGGCGATTGCCCATAGCCCTATATCCGGGCGTTCCAGCATCGAGTCTTCGTTTACTGTACGCACCTTTCCCACATCTGTTCTGCCATCAGATGACCAGCTAAACGGTGTGACAGCGCTCATTTGGTTAGAATATTTTAGAGAGAAAGGCATAAACCACAATTTTTCCGCATCCATATGTTAGTTGACGTGGCTGTCTGGCGCAAAGATCACGGATAAGTAAAACCGCGAACAAGTTACCCCGATTTGCGATGTGTTTGGCATTTTATCCGGAATTAAGGCCAATTGTGTGAAAATAAGGGCCATACAAAAAAATTATCTGGAGAAAGCGTTTAGATTTGGGTAAGAGCTAGCAAATTGGATTGCACGAAAGCGCGGAATAGACAAAAAGCCGGGATCGCCAGAAAAATCATGATATCGGATTGGCTGGTAGTGACTCAAGTAAGCAAAGAGGCGCAAAAGCCTCATAAATGGTTCCTTATTTTTAAGAAATATCCCAGTGGTTGTAGTTTGTCGTGATTATAGTTGTATTAATGAGACGTATTAAGATGTGCGTCTAACCAACTGATATTTCATTGCAAGATTTGAGTTTACCTCTTATAATATTGTAATAAAGCAAAACTTTAATAGCATGCAACATATTGGTTGGGAGGAGGCTGTTTGCATTTCCCCCGGGCTGGATGGGATAGTCGGCCGTAGGGACATGGAGGCAATATTCAACTTAGGTACGTGTGAGGTATTTGTACTGTAGTGAATCATTCATCAGAACACGGCTTATCGCCCACACCTCTTACTTGCGCCCTTGTAGGAGGGACAAAAATCGCCGGTAGTTTCTCCCTGGGGCGAATTTGAACAGCCTCGCTGGATCGAAGGGCGCAGGGCGGGGCGCCCAGAGTATAAAAGCGGAGTTTACAGGTGCTAAAAGCTACCGCTGCTACTGCTCGCGCTCCTTACTTGCATCCATGTGGGCAAAGCTACCGCCATCCTGGCTCACG
>JAAELZ010000723.1 GCA_024226105.1 Pseudomonadota bacterium
AACAAAACAACCCCGTCCTATGTTTATTTTACGCGACTTATTGACACCTCTCCAGCAAGATTTTTCTACCACTGCCCAGGGTAAAAAACGCTCGGTCTGGTTCATTTATACTCTCCTTGCTGTGGTGATTCCTTTTACCTCGTCTATCACTTCGAATCTGCTACGCTCTTTGCAAACATTATTTGGCTTTACTATCGAACAGCAGCGATTTTATAGCTTCATGGCCACCACAACGCTGCCCTGGAAACGGTTGTGGCGAACCATGTGGCGTTTAATTCCCAGCCCCTTGACGGATGATCGCCTGCTGCTGGTGCTGGATGATTTCATTAATCCCAAAACCGGTCGGAAGATCTTTGGTTGCGGTCATTTCCATGACCACGCGGCCAAGGATAATCAATCGTCCTACCCCTGGTCACAATGCGTTGTCGCCATCGGTCTGTTAAAGCAGGTGAAGTCCCGCTGGGCCTGCCTACCCTTGAGTTTTTCTTTCTACCTGATGCAAAAGGACATCGAGGCGAAGAAGATCAATGCCAAACGGCGGAGAGAAGTGGTTTCTTTCAAGACTAAAATGGGCCAGGCGGCAACGATGCTTCTGGCGGTGTATGATCATTTCCAGTTACCGGTTCTGGTGGTGACCGACAGTTGGTTTGGTAATGACGGACTCTGGTCTCGATTAGGCCGTGGTCAAGGTGGCGCCTTTCATCTACTCTCCCGCTTGCGGACGAATATCACATTGTACGATCTTGTACCGGTGATGACACAGGATACGAAAAGTCAGCGCGGTCGCCCCAGAAAATACGGTAAGCGTCTGGGCAGTGCGGATGACTGCGCCACCACTTATCGGGAGCAGGCGCAGACCTACTCGGTTTTTCTCTATGGCAAGCAACGCGAGGTTCAGGCTTTTTCGACAGTCGTCATTCTCAAGACATTGAAGTGTCCGATATGCGTGGTATGGGTTTATCGGCAGTCACGCTATGTGGCTTTGTTTACGACGGATCTCAGCTTGTCTGTTAAACAGATCATTGAGTTCTATGGTGCACGCTGGAAGATTGAAGCAGGGTTCAAGGAAATCAAGCAAGAAATCGGCAGTGCCCGATCACAAACTCGCAATGCGGATGCGGTGAATAATCATCTTAACTTCTGTATGATGGCCACGACTTTGACCTGGGTTTATGCGGATCGATTACAAACAGAACCGGATCGCCGACATAAAATCAGGGGGCGAGCCAGTTTTGCTTTTTCCGATGTGAGAAGGATCATTGCAGAGGCGGCGCTTGATTCGAATTTTCAATCGATTTGCCCACGGCCTACTCAAACGGCGCAAAATTCATTTATCAAAACGCTATTGCGCATGGTGGCTTGATGACGTGATAATCAGGGGTCGCGAAATTCTCAGGAAACTTCAGTTATTAAAGTAATCTAGCCAGAAGGCTCGGCTTTTATTGTTCGGTGGAAGTCCAGCTTCTCTAAATAATAGATTTTGCACTGAATGGAGCATCCAGTGAG
>JAAELZ010000724.1 GCA_024226105.1 Pseudomonadota bacterium
CCCTCGTCCAGCCAGTTCGAATCGGCTTCAACATAAGGTTTTGTTGTAGTACCCTTGTTTCCATATCTTCGTCTTAGATAATTGTCTGTTTGCCCGTCAGGTATAGTCTGCTCTGTCTTGTCACACGCCCGGAGATCCACGTTTTTTTTCAACTCTGGATCAATAAGTCTCAGTACCTTGTCAGCGACCCGCGGTGCGGTAGTGTATTTAATACCCTTAATCGAGAAAAAATTCTCAAAACCATCTCGTTTACCATGGTCGATTATGCTGGATTCTTTTGCGAGTTCAGGTGGGCTGCCATCTCCGGTTGCGGAACTGGCCTGCATAGGCAACAGGCCCGCATGGTAAAAGCTGACATCTTCATAGCCAAGGTCAGCCGGAGGATAGACAGCATTAATTTCATTAACTAAAGACAGAATGTCCTGTCGTGTTACCGGGAATAATGCGGATTTTCGGGCATGCTCGATGTAGTGTGTTCCAATCATGGTGTACTTATCGCGCCATGGAACCATAAACAACATACGATTTTCGGCGCCAGCCTGTTCTTCGAGTGCCACCGCAGCCTCGGAAAACAGTTTTTTCCTGACCACAATATTCAAACCTCGCGCCCAACGCACAGGTGCTGAAATGTTACTGCTGACAGGAATCAGGTCTTCAAAAGCCGCCCCGGCACAGTTAATGACATATTTTGTTTTAAGCACGAAGCTTGTACCGGATAGCTGATCAGACCCCTGGGCCCTGATGGTGCCATCAGAATTTTTATTCAACGCCTCAACCGCCAGGTAGTTGAGGCAGTTCGCACCCTGCTCCGCTGCTTGCAGGATGTATTCCAGAACCAGGCGTTCGGTATTGAACGCCAGCGCATCATACCAGACCGATGCGCCGTGCAGATTATCTGTTGAAATTCCGGGTATTTGGGCCAGGCATTGTTTTTTACTGAGGCTGTGCCCTGCAGGAAGGCCTTTATCCGGAGGCAGGCCAGCATTTCTATCCATGCTGATAGCATCGTTAAGCAGCATTGCAAAGCGCATGATTTCTTTTCCTTTTAAGCCATGCCCATAAGCGGGCATGATACAGGCTAATGGCTTTATAAGGTGCGGTGCAAAACACATAATTTCATGTCGTGATCGAATGGAATCCCGCATACGAGGAAAATCTAGTGTTTGCAGATAACGCAATCCCCCGTGGAGAATTTTCAGGCTATTGGCCGAACTTGATCCACAAAAATCCCCTTTCTCAACAAGCAGCACGCGCAACCCGCGTTGCGCTGCCTTAAAACAGATTGTGGCGCCCTGGATGCCTCCACCGATAACCAGAAGATCGAACAGTGTATTCTGCGTTTGCTCAATGTTGCGTCTCATTGCGGATATTGAGGCAAACTGCTCAGGCGAGCTGGTCAGAAAAAACCTTCATAGACTCGACCGTTTCACCTTCAAAATACATGCGATACCAGTATTCCAGGTTCAACAATACCCAAATTCTGTAATTATGATCTACTTTACCCGACATGTGCTCGGCAAGTAGTTGATCAATATAAGCCTTGTCGAATATCCCCAGTTCAACAAAGCGCGACTGCTCAAACAAATTTAGCAGAAAATTTTTCAGGTCAGTGCGAAACCAGATCCCCAGGGGGAAACGAAAACCCTGCTTTTTAAGTTTGGTTATGTCCTCCGGAAGATATCGTGTCGCGACCTGACGCAAAAGGTATTTTAGGTTACTTCCTTTAAGTTTAAGATTGGCTGGCAGGGTTGCAGCAAATTCCACTACTTTGTAGTCAATCAGCGGGGCACGGCTCTCAAGAGAGTGCGCCATGGTCATTCTGTCTCCGATAGTAAGCAAATGATCCGGGATACGCGTCATTAAATCAGTGTAGAGCATTTTATCGACTACGTGGTCAGCATTATCTGCGTTGAAGTAGCGTAGTATTTTTTCAGATGAAGATGGATCTCCCAGACCCTGAATGGCAGATTGTGTAAACAAATTGCGCTTGGCTTCGTGGGTAAAACGCAAAACCCCCAGGCTTTGTGCATAACGCTCTCCACCGGCGAACAGGGACATCTCATTTACCCACGCGGCTTTTTGCGCCATACTTTTGTAACCGAACGATTCGGGTATGCGATCGGAGATTTTTTTGACAACACCCTGGCGGAACCATTGCGGCAGAAGACAGTAGTAATCCACCAGGCGCTGCCCAAAGTAACGATCATATCCGGCAAAGTTTTCATCCCCTCCATCACCGGTCAATACGACTTTGACATGCTCAGACGCCATCTCTGAGACCAGGTACACACCAAATCCGAATGGATCTGCGGGCTCATCCATATGGTAAATCATCGAAGGAATGGTATGAATAAGATCCGGCTCAATGACTTTTTCATGCGCCTCCATGCCATACTTTTCAGAGACCATTCTGGCATAGGGCAATTCATCAAATTGTTTTTCCCGGGTACCGATGGAAAAATGCGGTAGATTTTTCTCACCCAGAACCGCCATCATTGATGAGACCACCCCTGAGTCGATGCCGCCACTGAGAAATGAACCAACCCGAACATCACTCATTAAATGGCCTTTGACTGTATCAAGCAGCAATTCATCAAGTTGATCGGTAAGCTCGGCCTCACTGGCTTTGAGTTTATTTTTAAACTCTACATCCCAGTATTTATCGATCCTGATTTGATTGTTCTCAAATACCAGGCTATGCGCTGCCGGCAGTTTTTGTATACCCCTGAACATGGAATGGTCGTCTGGCATAAATCGCAGAGAAACATAGTGCCATAGCCCTTCCAGATTGATCTCCGGTTTTATGATTTCCGAGGCCAGGATGCTTTTCACTTCCGATGCAAAGGCAAAACCGCCGTCTTTCTGACAAAAAAACAGAGGTTTTTGCCCCAGGTGGTCCCGGGCCATAAACAGGCGGCGCTCAGGTGCGTCCCAGATGGCGAAAGCAAACATACCACGCAGGTGTTTTACGCATTCGTCGCCAAAATCTTCATACAGGTGCAGAATGACTTCCACATCGGTTTCCGTTTTAAAGCGATGACCTTTGGCAATGAGCTGCTTGCGCAGTTCCGGGCTGTTATAGATTTCGCCGTTACACACCAACTGCAGGCTATCATCTTCATTGGATATGGGTTGCCGGCCTGTGTGCAAATCAACGATAGACAGACGTCGCTGCCCCAGGGCAATATCATTATCCTGAAAAAAACCAGAATCATCCGGCCCGCGATGCACCAGGATATCGGTCATTTTCTTTATCGCCTCACCCCGTTGCGAGCCCATGATACCAGCAATACCACACATATTTAGTGTCCCGTCGAATTAATCGTTAAAGCGTTAATATTACCGTGGTGTCACGCAAGCAGATACGATGCATAGAGCGCGCCTCCTCCTATCAAGCACTACAGCAGGCCTTTATCCCGGTACCAGTCCAACGTAATTTTAATCCCCTCCTGTGCATCCATTTTTGAATGGTAATCAAGCAAGTTGGCAGCTTTACTGAGATCAAAAGCCCGATTATGAGTGAAAAAACCTACCCTGCGACGGAATATGGGAGGTTTGACCCCAATTGGTCGGCAAACTATTTCGCATAGCAGGCCGGCAAGCCAGACCGGAAATACCGGGATTTTTATTTTTGACAATTTTACATCTGCCGCATCCGCGATATATTGCGACAATTCATTCAGGGTAATCGGGTGACCTGAGGCAATATTAAAGGCCTCCAGGTGCACTTTATCACGCGGCTGGACGCCGTTGAGGATTAATGAATCTACCTGATCATCGATATAGCCCAGGTGCGCAAGTACTTCACCGGAACCAATCATCATAAATTTTCTGGAATGAATGGCTTTAAATATCTTCATCATTCGAGTATCACCCGGGCCATAAACCATCGCCGGGCGATTGACCGTGACAATCATGCCGTCATCCGCAAGCGTTTTAGCGTATTCCAATACGGCCAGTTCACCTTCAAGTTTGGTGCGATGGTATTCATCCATCGGGTTGTAAGGCGTTTCTTCTGTACAGGGGATTTGTTTTACGTGGCCGTGTACACCGACCGTGCTGCAATGTACGAAACGCTCAACCCCTGCTTTATCGGCCGTTTTGAGCAGCTTCAAGGTGCCCTCTACATTGACTTTTTGATACATGGCTTCGGAATTTTCAACTTCCTGAAAAAGTGCTGCAATATTAAATACAATATCAATATCTTTCAGGAGAGCATCCCAGTTTTCATCGCTCGCCAGATCGAGTACTTCTGCACGATAGCCTTTTTCCCTGAGCGTTTTCGCTTCGTCTTCGTAAAGCACCGTGCCCACTACATCA
>JAAELZ010000725.1 GCA_024226105.1 Pseudomonadota bacterium
AGCTGCCGATTTCCTGGTATTCAGCCGCTCTTTGAGTATGAGTATTGAGAAAACCACAATCAGTATTGGCCATGTATACTGGACGACCAGCACCTCCATCCCGCTTGCTCTTGAGTACCCCAGGTAAAGAAATAGATAGTAAAAATAAGTGCCGAGCAGGCCGAGAATAAGCAAATAGCTCCAGTCTTTAAAATGATAAGCACTGAATTTGTGCAAATTCCCGGAAAAAGTGACTAATACACCCAGAAGTAAAAACGAAACCAGGCTCGACCAGAATAAAAACTGATGATTGTCCAGCCTGGTCTGGCCCATTTTGGCAACCACGGGTATCAGCGCCCATAAGGCCACACAAATAAGCACATACAGTGTTCCCCTGGTTCTGTCATTCACCATTTTGTCCAGCTTTTGCTATTTGTTGACATATAACCCGCGAAAAATGATTGAGTAAGATTTCTGTAAAATACAGCTCAATTTCAGTTTTCCTGTATTTTGGGCACCGCACTTCGCAACCTTTGGCTTTTAACAGTCGGCGTATGCCCGGTTTTGTGGACTGGACGACAGTTAGTTTATATTAGTTAAGGATCACCCTCTTAACAAATTTGCTTTAAAGTCAGGCCAATGATAAACAAGAACATCCTGCTGCTGTTGTTTGCCTCCCTGGTGCTTTCTTTTGCACCCCTGTTTGCAAAATTCATAGACCTCGGGGCGGGTATGATTAGCTGGTGGCGAAGCCTGATTGCCTGTGTAGTGCTCGGTGTATTCCTCGCGTGGAAGAAGCAAATCCGACTGCCTTCAGGCTATCTGCTCTGGATGGCTTTGTCCGGTGCTTTGCTGGGGCTCCATTGGTGGACATTTTTTCTGTCTATCCAGGCCTCCAGCGTGTCGATTGGCGTAATAACCCTGTTTACCTATCCGCTGTTTACCGCACTACTGGAACCGTTCACCCACAAAACACCGCTGGCCTTACGCCAAATACTGGGAGGCGTTGGCATAATTGCAGGAGTTTACTTTCTGGTGCCGGAGTTTTCGTTCGGCAACTCGACCACCTGGGGTGTACTGATTGGCCTGCTTTCCGCATTTGTATATACCGGCAGAAACATCGTTACCAAAAACCATCTCTCCGGGATAAGCACCAAATCAACCTTGTTCTATCAATTGCTATTCGCATTTTTGGCCTTGTGTCTTGCACTTGGCGTTTCCGGAGAATCATTCGTATTACCTGCCAATAACGACCTGATCTTTATTCTCATTTTGTCGATCGTCTTCACTGTCGGCGGGCATGGTTTAATGACGCATTGCCTGAAGTTATTTTCGGCCGCTACGGTGGGCATCGTGGGCAGCCTGCAGGTAGTCTTTTCCACCATCCTGGCCTTTATCCTGTTGTCTGAAATTCCCGGTAGCCAATTTTACTATGGGGCGGTGATAATTGTTTCAATCGCGATCTACGAACTATTGCCGCGCCCCCAGGATAAAAAGGTGGAATAACCCCCTAAGGGGTTCTGTTCATCGCAGCCAGCACCGTCTCCGGCAACAATTCATTCAAACAGTTGAGATGCCCCAAAGGACACTCCCGTTTGAAGCACGGCTGGCATTCCAGTTCCAGCTTTAGCATGGCGCAATTTTCCGACAAAGGCGGGGTGAAATCGGGTGAACTCGAACCGTAAATCGCCACCAAAGGTCGCTCCAGCGCCGCGGCAATATGCATCAGCCCCGAATCATTGGAGACCACATAATCACCAAGCGACAATACATCGATCACTTCCGTCAGGGAGGTTCGCCCGGACAGATCCTCGCATTTACCCTGATTGGCATCATTTATCTCAGCACAAATTGCCTTATCGGCAGCTGACCCAAGTAAAACAACCTGCCAGCCATCGTTGAGTTTTTGCTGTGCGACCGACGCGTAATGTTTTGCCGGCCATTGCTTGGCCGGGCCAAATTCGGCGCCGGGACACAGGGCCAACATGGGCTTTTCTGTGTTCAAGGCGTACTTTTCCCGAACCGCATCTCGTGCCGTTTCATCCACTCGCAGCGCGGGTTTTGGGGTTTGCTCCGGCAAAACGTTTTGCGCACTACCCAGAACTAAAAATCGTTCGACATTTAGTGGCAATGCGGCCTTATCCAGTTTGCGATAGTCATTCAACAGACCGTAGCGCTGCTCACCAAGAAAACCGGTCCGCCTGGGGATACCCGCAAAAAATGGAATCAGTGCTGATTTGAGTGAGCCGGGCAGAACAATGGCCTGATCAAAACCCTTTTGTTTGATGCCGCGCGCCAGGTGCCAGCGTGCACCCAGTTGCACCTGTTTGTGGCCCACGGGCATAATAATCGATTCATCGACTTCCGGCATGTGTGCCAGTAAAGCCTCAGACCACGCGGGCGCAAGCACCGCCAGATACAAAGCCGGATTATCCGCTTTCAGGCGCTTGAACAGGCTTTGCGCCATCACCATATCGCCCACCCAGGAAGGGCCGACGATTAAACAGCGCTTAATGCGAATCACTACACCAGCCATGCGGGGCGGCCTGCTCGTCTAGTCGATGTACGTCAACCAGTTTTCATGAGCCTTCGAGCGACCTGCGACGACGTCAAAATACAAAGCTTGCAGGCGCTCGGTAATCGGGCCACGGCGGCCGGAACCAATTTCACGCCCATCCAGAGACTGGATCGGTGTCACTTCTGCGGCCGTACCGGTGAAAAAGGCTTCATCTGCGATGTAGACCTGATCACGCGTAATTCGGCATTCCTTTATCGTATAACCACATTCCTGTGCGAGCTGCATTAGCGTTTTTCGCGTAATGCCATCCAGGGCAGAAGTAATGTCCGGGGTGTAAATCAATCCATCCTTAACAATAAAGATATTCTCACCCGAACCTTCCATGACGTACCCATTGGGATCCAGCATCAGCGCTTCTTCAGCACCGCTGGCAATCGCTTCCTGCAGGGCTAACATCGAATTGATATAGTTTCCACAGGCTTTAGCCTGACACATGGTTGCGTTAATGTGGTGCCGGGTATAAGAGGACGTGCGCACCTTGATACCTTTTTCCATACCTTCTTCTCCAAGGTAGGATCCCCAGGCCCAGGCCGCAATCATCAAATGCGTTTCCAGCATATCCGCACGGATGCCCATGCCTTCCGAACCATAATACGCCAACGGGCGAAGGTAGGCAGAATCCAGCTTATTTTCGCGCACTACCGCTATTTGGGCGCTGTTGAGGGTTTCAATGTCATACGGCATCGACATCCCGAGAAT
>JAAELZ010000726.1 GCA_024226105.1 Pseudomonadota bacterium
AAAGCAAAGAAGGTCTGCGCAGATACCGTGGCAGCGAGGAGATCTGCTCGAACTGTGAATTCCAGAAACGTTGCTGCCACTCCGCCCAAGGTACAGCACGCACCATTAGTGCCGACGACAAAGAATCTCTGCGTCAGGAAATGAACGCAAAAATGGAAGGCGATGCAGCCAAAGAAATCTACCGGAAGCGAAAGGTCATCGTCGAACCGGTGTTCGGGCAAATAAAGAACACGGGGTTTCGTGGATTTAGTGTCAGGGGGAAAGAAAAAGTTGCTGGTGAGTTTTCATTGGTGTGCGCAACCCACAACATCAAAAAAATGGTCAAGGCAGCGTTTAAGGGATTGATCCGCCCAGATTTTAGAAATACCGTGATGTGTGACGGGATATAGGGAGAAACGGCCGGATTTAGGTTATATATCGGCTAATTCACGGAAAGATATGGCCGGAAATCGCCATAATAAAGAATATTATTATATTCTGATTATTTTGGGGCTGCCATAGCCCTCA
>JAAELZ010000727.1 GCA_024226105.1 Pseudomonadota bacterium
AAACTTGCCTCCTGATACCATTCTCTAGACAAACAGAATCAGATAATTCAGGTCGTGTAAACAACAACCCGCACACAGGTCTCATAATACCAATCGCATTTAAGATTAACCTATGTGCGCCCATTGTCTCATTCCGATGCTGGTGATTGTTTCAGGTTGGGCGATGAGATTGTTCCAGGCTCTGCAACCTGCATCAATGATGGCTTCGTAGGTTTCGAAGACGCTGTTTGAAAGCCAGTTTTCACGCATGTACTGCCAGATGTTCTCAACCGGGTTCAGTTCCGGCGATCGCGATGGCAGCAGAATGATAGTGAGATTATCTGGCACGATGAGCTTGCCTGTCGTGTGCCAGCCAGCCCGGTCCATAAGAACAACGCCGTGAGCGTTTGCGGCGACGGTTTTGCTGATCTCATTGAGGTGCAACTGCATGGCTTCGGTATTGGCCCACGGCAGCATCAGCGCAGCCCCGGTGCCACGCTTTGGGCAGATGGCGCCAAACAGATAGGCGTTTTGATAGCGCTGATCAGCCGGCAAGCGAGGGCGGGTGCCTTTCTTTGCCCAGATACGGCACCGCCCATTTTTCTGGCCGATCCTTGCTTCATCCTGCCACCAGATTTCTATTGATGTGCCTTTCGGCAAATCGGCTATGTGCACTGCAAGCGTGTTGGCAAAGTTTTTTTGAAAGCCTTGATAACCCGCTCATCCTGCTTTGGGTGTTGCGGACGGCCGGAGATGCGCGAAAAACCCAGTTTCCTCAGCAGATAGGCAACCGCCCGTTCCTTGTAAACAACACCAAAACGTTCCTCGATAAGCTCTTGAAGATCGCGGCAGCGCCAACGAACCAGACCGGTGGCAGCCGTGTCAGGGCCAGCCGCGACGATGGCCTCAAGCTCATTCATTTGCTCTTCATTCAACCGCCGCCTGGCACCCGGCGCTTTACGGTCCACAAGACCGTCCGGGCCAGCGGCATTGAAACGGTGAACCCAGTCACACAGGACCTGACGATCCATGCCGCCGATCCGTGCCGCCTCTGACCGATTCATACCGTCATAAACGGCTGCAATCGACAATAAGCGACGGCTTTGTTTGGCATCCCTACATCGCTTGGCAAGCAAGCGAAGATACCGCGCATCAAAATCAACTCGAAGTTCAACAACTGCAGGCATGGCAAATCTCCTTTGCCACCTTGAATCAGAAAGAAACTGATTTGCATACCCCTACTGAGTCAAACTCAAATGCGATTGGTATAATTCCTATTCTCATCAAAACCTCGACTTATCAATTCACCATTTCGAGTTCCTTTTGCACTTCCGGCAAGGAAAGCAAAAGCTCTTTGGTTTGTTCGACGCTCAATCTGTTAGTGTTGTTGGATGTATAATCGTCAATCTGATCCATTTTCGTCGTACCCTCATTGAAATAGGCGCTGTAGTTCAGGTCCCTGTGATCGGGCATGATACGAAAGAAATCGCCCATATCCTCCGAGTGGGCCAATTCTTCGCTCGAAGCGAGTGTTTCGTGCACTTTCTCTCCGTGCCGGGTGCCAATGATCTTGACACCGGTATCGGCGTTGAACAGCTGAAGCAGAGCTTCCGCTAGAACCTCAATGG
>JAAELZ010000728.1 GCA_024226105.1 Pseudomonadota bacterium
CGACCTGCTGGCGTATCCATGCCGCGATTCCCCTGCTGGAAGGCGTCTCCAATCCCGGGACATCATTCAGCGTATAGTGGTCAAGTTGTTCCAGCAACGGTTTAAAACGAGCCTTCACATCGCCATAATCAATCGTCCAGCCCAATAGGGTATCCAGTGGTGCCTGAAGGTGCAGCCGCGCGAGGTAACTGTGCCCGTGCATGCGACGACGCACCTCACCCTCGGGGGCTGCATCCAGCTTGAGTGCCGACTCAAATCGAAAATCTTTCCAGATGCGAAAGTACCGTCCGTCGTAGTGGCAACCCGCGGTCGAGGTTTCATAAACGGATACATACGACAATAAGCCCAATTGAGGCTTAAGGCGTTGCCATAACCAGGCGCACAAGTGTTCGCTGGTCGGATTCTCAAGCCCTTTAATGTCGTTTAAGCAGGTGTATTCCAGTTCAGGTGCAATCCCGGCCCACAATGCCGCTAACCTGTCCAGATCTAACGCCATAGCCGCATCACCCAGGCGCTGATTGGCATGCAAAATAACTTTAAAACCGTGCCCGTGCATACGCCCGCATTGATGCTCCGGCCCAACATTGGGCAGGCGGTGTGCCGCTTCAAAACTAAAGCTCTGCCAGACATGGGCATTTCCGGATTTATCGATGTCCACACCCTCGTAGCGGGTACTTTGTACGGCTATTTTGTCGATCTCAATCGAAAGCTGGTTTTGGATCCAGCGCGCTATGTTTTCGTTGCTCGGATCTGGAATAATATCGTTCAGATACTGATGATCCAGGGGCGCAACACACGATTTCAAGTGTGAAAGTAAATCATCAACCTCACTGCCGGGAAAGCGGGCCCAGCCATCGGCCAATGCAGCCCTGATTTTTACGCGAAATCCATGTCCGTGCAGCCGTGAAGCACGGTGTGAAGCAGGAAATGAATCAATTTTGCAGGCCGCTTCAAATTCGGCTGTTGCGACAGTATAAGCAGACAAAATTTCGGTTTTCGGCATCTTAATCAGCAAATCGAAGAATCAGGGGATCACTCAAACCGGCATCTTTAAAACCTCTGGCGCGCAGCAGACAGGCATCACATTCTGTACAGGGTGCACCGCTCTCCAGTGGGTCATAACAGCTCGTGGTCTGGCCATAATCCACCCCCATAGCAACACCCTTTTGAATGATTTGTGCTTTGCTCAAGGCCATAAGAGGAGTTTCGATTTTCAAAGGTGTTTCACCCTCAACACCTGCCTGCGTGGCAAGGTTTGCCATGCGTTCATAGGCTTCAATAAACTCCGGGCGACAATCCGGATAGCCACTGTAATCGACTGCATTTACACCAATGAAAATATGTCCGGCGCCCAGCACTTCTGCCCAGGCCAGTGCGTAAGACAGGAAAATGGTATTGCGTGCCGGCACGTCGGTAAGCGGAATCTCACCCGCCATCTGTTCCGTATCACGCCCTTTTGGAACGTCGATATCATCCGTCAGCGCGGACCCGCCAAAACGCCGTAAATCGATGTCCACAATCACATGCCGGGCCAGGCCAAACTGTTTCGCAATGATTTTCGACGCCTCGAGTTCTGCCGTATGACGCTGGCCGTAGCCAAATGACA
>JAAELZ010000729.1 GCA_024226105.1 Pseudomonadota bacterium
TAAAATTCCTTCCGGATGACGTCGTTACTCAGATTATGTCCAGGACGCAGGCCAAAACAGGCGATTTGATTTTCTTCGGTGCCGATGCAGCTCAGGTTGTAAATGATGCACTGGGTGCCTTACGTGTCAAAGTTGCCCAGGATCTGGATATGGTTGAAGCTGGTTGGGCACTGATCTGGGTGGTAGATTTCCCGATGGTTGAATGGGACGCGGGTGAGAAGCGCTGGCAGGCGTTGCACCACCCCTTTACTGCGCCGCAGGCGCAGGATATTGATTTGCTCGGTACGGATGAATCCGATAAAGCCCTGTCCCGCGCCTATGATCTGGTGTTGAACGGTTCTGAGATCGGTGGTGGCTCAATTCGTATGCACGATACGGTTTTGCAGCAAAAAGTACTGGATATGCTGGGTATTGGTGCTGAGGAAGCCGAGAATAAATTTGGCTTTTTGCTTGATGCGCTCAAATACGGGGCCCCGCCTCACGGAGGTATGGCTTTCGGCGTAGATCGGGTCGTAGCGATGATGTCCGGTGTTGAGTCTATTCGCGATGTGATCGCCTTCCCGAAAACCCAGAAAGCCTCCTGCCTGTTGACGCGGGCTCCGAGTGAAGTGGATGATTTACAATTACGGGATCTGGGAATTAAATTACGCAAGCCAAGAGCGGATTCGTAAAAGCTGAGCCCATATTAAGTATGTGAAGAGGCGGCCTTAAGGTCGCCTTTTTGTTTCTTTCGTGTAGGGTTTCCTGCGCTATTTGTTTAGACACAGAGACTGCAGAGCGCACGGTGGGAAAAGCTATTGTTTTTGTACTCTGTGTTCTCTGTGTTAGAGTTTGTTTTCACTTATTGCTAATAGCCACAATCTGCCATTTCAATTTTCGCCGTCAGATAATACGGGGCATTACTATATCTACCCGGTGTCCCTTATCCAGGGCAAAATCTGTGTCTAAATAGTCTATAATCCCTGCTAATTTATAAACCGTTAAAATCATTATGGCTGGACACAGTAAATGGGCAAATATCAAGCATCGTAAAGCGGCCCAGGACGCCAAGCGTGGCAAGGTATTTACCAAGTTAATTCGAGAGATAACGGTGGCAGCACGAGCCGGCGGCGGTGATGCTGATGCCAACCCGCGTTTGCGTAGTGTGCTGGACAAGGCGCTGGGCGCCAATATGACCAAAGATACCATCGAGCGCGCAATTTTGCGTGGTACGGGTGAAGGCGATGGCGCGGCAATTGAAGAAGTAAGCTATGAAGGTTATGGCATTAATGGTGTGGCGGTGCTGGTTGAATGTGCTACCGATAATCGAAATCGCACTGTAGCCGAGGTTCGTCATGCCTTTACCAAAGCGGGTGGAAATCTTGGAACAGACGGATCGGTTGCCTATTTGTTTAATAAGCAGGGCTCAATCGTTTTTTCCGGAGTTGATGAAGAGGCCATTATGGATGCGGCACTTGAAGCCGGTGCCGAAGACATTGAAACTGAAGAAGGCATGACCGAGGTCATTA
>JAAELZ010000730.1 GCA_024226105.1 Pseudomonadota bacterium
GCGACCGCGACCCTGGATCTAATGCTTGAACTGATCCGTTTACGCTGTGGTGACAATCTATTCTTCGACGTGCGAAACCTGTTTTTGTACGATGTGAATCATCCCGCTGATCGGCGTCAGCAACGTTATAGTCTGTTAGTGAATAAAGCGCCCAAGCTTTACAAGGCGATAAGCCTGATGGAGCAAACAACTGAATTCCCATTGTCCATTGCGGATATCGCAAAGCAGACATCCACCTCCCTGCGCACCCTCAACCGGCTGTTTGCGACCAATATTGGCCAGACCCCGGGGCAATTTTATCTTCAGTTACGCTTGAAAGCAGCGCGCCGCCTGATTGCTGAAACGCAGTTAAGCATGACCGAAGTGGCTGTGCGTTGCGGGTTTAATTCGCCCCAGGCATTCAGCCGTGCTTTTCGTGCCCGGTTTGGCACCAGGCCAAAAGATTTTCGGCGTGGCAGAATAGAGACGGCTTTTAGTGAGTGAGGCAGGGGAGTGGCTGCACACACCCGGGCTTACTTGTTGTAAGCTAGCTTCCTGGTACAGACCTTAGCAATTCAAAATGATAGATTTATATACCTTTGCTACGCCCAATGGGCGCAAAGTATCGATTATGCTCGAAGAACTGGGCCTGCCCTATACAGTGCACCTGGTTGATATATCCGATGATCATCAATTCAGAGAAGAATTCCTCAAAATTAGCCCCAACAACAAAATCCCGGCAATCGTGGACCATGAAAACGGGATAAGTTTGATGGAGTCCGGTGCCATTTTACTTTACCTTGCTGAGAAAACAGGGCAGCTGATGCCAAAGGATGAAACAGGGCGCTGGCAGGTTATTCAATGGTTGATGTTTCAGATGGGCGGCCTGGGCCCGATGCTGGGCCAGGTGCATCATTTTTTACGCTTTAATCCGGGAATCAGCGAGTATGCTGAACAACGCTATCGCAATGAGGCGTTGAGGATGCTGGGGGTAATGGATCGACAGCTGGGTAAACACGACTACCTGGCGGGTGAGTATTCAATTGCTGATATCGCTGCCTGGCCCTGGGTCTCCCGCTTTGAATGGCAGCAAATAGATTTAAATGATTTCCCCAATGTTAAACGCTGGTACCTGGATATTGCTGCTCGCCCCGCCGTGCAGCGTGGGTATAAGGTTCCTACGGGTCTGGGGAATATACCGCTTCCTGATGATTGACAGCATGATACGAGTGGCACTCATTCTGGAGCCGATATAGTGAATCTGACCCGTACATTTCCCGTGCTGTTTGTTTTGCTCTGGTCCACCGGTTTCATCGGTGCGCGTTTGGGCATGCCTTATGCGGAGCCATTTTCATTTCTCAGCCTGCGCTTTGTTATAGCGATTGCTCTGTTGGGGTTGCTGGCACTGGCGGCTCGCGCCCCCTGGCCGGGGTTGCGTCTGGCCGGCCATTGTATGGTTGTGGGGGTATTCTTACACGGGCTTTATCTCGGCGCGATATTCTGGGTCATTGATCACGGCATGCCGGCAGGAATTTCAGCAATGATAGTTGGTTTGCAACCAATTACAGTCGCAATTCTCGCCGGGCCCTTATTGGGCGAAAAAGTCTCGGCCCGCCAGTGGTCCGGATTATTGATAGGTGCCGTCGGCCTGGTACTGGTGCTTGCACCAAAGTTTGAATTTGCTGGATCAGGCATAAACCCCACCAATATAACGATCTGCTTTCTGGCGATGTTAGGGCAAACTGCGGGCACTATTTACCAGAAGAAATTTGCCACCGCTGCACCCTTGCGCACCGGCACATTATGGCAATACGCAGGGGCATTATTGCCGTGTTTTATTTATGCACTCTTTTTTGAGAGCTTTGAATTCGACTGGAATGGTGAGCTTATTTTTGCCCTGGGCTGGCTCGTGCTGGTGCTTTCTATCGCCGCGATATTTCTGCTGATGCGCCTTATCCGTGATGGCAGTGTGTCAACAGTATCCTCCTTGTTTTATCTCGTGCCGGCCTCTACGGCCATTATTGCTTTCTTCCTGTTTGATGAGACCCTGAACTGGGTGCAGGTCGGCGGTATGGTGCTGTGTGCAATCGGTGTTCGTTATGCGATGGCTGCAGGCCGAAAATAGAGCGTGTTAAACATTTTTTGCCGTTCAGGCATCTAGTAAAAAGGCTGGAGCCAACCCGATACGTTCATTTCAGCATGCAGATAGTGAGGTTTTGACGCTAACGGATGCTAAAAAAGCTTAAGCCGCCTGGTGGTTTCTGGATCAAGAAACCCGGCAATGGTGGCTTGGGTTTCGAGATGAAGTGCCAACTTCAGATCGCTTGATGCCACCTGATTCAGAACACGCTTCATCGCCTGTACAGAAAGCATCGGCAGTTCACTCAGCCGGTTTGCTACCCGGTGCGCTTCATCCATCAGCAGTTCGTCGCCCACCACACGCCAGGCCAC
>JAAELZ010000731.1 GCA_024226105.1 Pseudomonadota bacterium
CGGGCCGTGTGAGTGTCTCCAATGCCGGTGCTGAAAAAAATGTTACCATTGGCGAAGAGGTTTTTGATGCCAAGATTTCCGCCAATGCTGTACCAAAAATTGACCCTTCGGCCTATTTGACTGCAAAATTTATCCTGAAAGGTGCCGCACCCTTTATGCCCGGTTCCGTATTGTTGTCGCGTGATGGTATCTATCTCGGGCGGGCAAGGCTGCCGTTGCTTAATCCTGGCGAACAGCACAAGCTGGGCTTCGGGCGCGATGATTTTATCAAGATCAAGCGCACTCAGGTGACCAAGAAAAAGGGCGAGAGCGGCTTTATCTCCACTTCCAATGTCGAGGAGCGAAAATTTGTTACCACCATCAACAATCTGCATGACTTTCCCATGCGTGTGGTCATTCAGGACCAGTTGCCCTATGCGACCCACGAGGACATCGTTGTGGAAACGTTGGCAGACAGCACCAAGCCAAGTGAACGAAATGTTGGCAAAAAGCGTGGTATTCTTGCCTGGAGCAGTCTTTTGAATCCCCAAGCTACAAAAACCATCAACTTCGGCTACAAGGTTAGTTGGCCCAAGAAAATGGCCATTACCCCGGTGAGGTAATAGCAGGGCTGTTCAACGCTAAATATTTGAATTTACTTTAAGGGATTCACAATCGGGAATTTGTGTGAATCTATCGGGGTGCGTCTGATTCGAAAGGAGCGCACTCATGGCATTGAATTTCCTGGAACTTTTATGTGAAATCCCCGACTCGCGCCGTGCGCAGGGAAAGAAATGGCAGCTTGGGCCGGTGATGCTGGCGACCATTCTTGCAGTCCTGTCGGGGGCAACATCCTATCGCAAGGTGCATGGCTTCATCGCAACCCACAGAAAACGACTCAACAAGGCGTTCGGGTTTGGCTGGAAAGCCGCACCGGCCTACAGCGCGGTTCGCACCATCCTGCACGGGCTTGATGGTGCCGAGGTGGAAGGGATATTCCGCCAGCATGCAGCGCAGTTGAGCAAAGCCGGGGCGCAAGAAGAGGTGGACGCCCTGCCGGTTGTCGCCATCGACGGTAAGACGCTGCGACATAGTTTCGATGCCTTTCATGATCGCAAGGCCGCCCATGTTTTAAGCGCCTTCGCGGTTGATGAGGCGCTGATACTGGGGCATCTGCAGGTGAAGGAAAAGAGCAACGAAATCCCCGCCGCGCAGGCCCTGATCGAAGCGCTCAATCTTGAAGGCCGACTTTACACGCTTGACGCCATGCACTGTCAAAAAAACTTTCAGCGCAGCCCGCAAGGCGAACTGCCATCTTCTTGTTCAACTTAAGGAAAATCAGCCAGGCCTGCTGCGGAAGATCGAGGCAGTCACTGTGGACGCACCACCGCTAGCGCGCCATGAAACCATCGATAGAGGCAAACGCATGCGCGCCGAATACCGCATTGTCGAGATATTCGATGCAACCGCAGCGCTTGAACAAACCGGCTGGAACGGGCTCATTGAGCGCATCATCCGCGTGACGAGAGTGACATTCCAGCGGCGTGCCAAAGACGGGATGTGGGACAGGCGTGAGGAGGTTTGCTTTTACGTTTGCTCCACCCCCATAAGCGCGCAAAAAGCCGCCGCCGCCATTCGTGGCCACTGGGGTATCGAGAACCGAAATCACTATGTCCGCGATGTCTCAATGCTCGAAGA
>JAAELZ010000732.1 GCA_024226105.1 Pseudomonadota bacterium
AAGATGGTACAACCGTATTAACACACTCCAGGGGAGATGACGGTAGCGTGATCATCAGCTCCATTTAGCCTTCCCGATAAGCCCTGAACAATGGTCAGTCAAGCCTGCCTGGATACAGGAGTAATATTTTGTGTCCAGCGGAGTGTGTACCAGGGCTTGAACATTTAGAGCATATTTGCAACAGTATTTCCGGGTAGCGCGTTATGTCGAACCCCTATGATCTAACCGCCTACCCGAGCCGCCCGATTCCAGGGTCTCATCCGGGCAGGCTATCAAGCAACAGCCTGCTATTTGGATTGCGTACCGCATCGCTGGCGTCAGCACGCATCCTGGAGATCGGTTGTGCCACTGGCGACAACATTATCCCCCTGGCGCTTCATTTTCCTGAGGCTCATTTCACAGGCTTTGACTATTCGGCAAAACAGATTGCAGCGGGACAAAAGCAGATAGCTGCGCTGGGTTTGGACAATGTTCGACTCGTGCTCGAGTCCATAGAAAAATGGGAATCAGAGCCGGCCACACAGACATTTGATTACATCCTGTGTCACGGAGTATTTTCATGGGTTAAGGAAGAATTACAGGAGAAAATATTTAGCCTGTGCGCAAAACAGTTACACCCCGATGGGGTAGCGTATATCAGCTACAATGTCTACCCCGGGTGGAACGCGGTCAATACCCTGCGTGAAATGATGCTGTGGGCTACGCGCGATATTGATGACCCCGGACAGAAAGTGTCCAAGGCGCGAGAGGTTGTCACCAACATGGCCAACGGTTTTGACGACAAAGTGTTTCCGTATGAATATGCCCAGGATTTTAAGATAAAGGTCGCAGACCTGTCGAAACACGATGATGGTTACCTCGCGCACGAGTATCTGGAGGACGAGAACCTGCCCGTTTATTTTTATCAGTTTGTTGAGCGCGCTCGTTCGCATCAGCTCAAATATCTGACAGAATCAAGTCTTTCAGATATTTCAACCGTCGGCCTGCCACAGCCTTTCGCGGGCCAGTTAGCCAATAACACGGATATCGTTAATCTTGGCCAGCATATAGACTTTATTCGCAATACCCGCTTTCGTCAAAGTATCCTCTGTCATGCAGAGCGCATTCCCAATCGCAATATCCGCGCAGACGCGATCGAACAGTTTTACATCCAACTCGAGGCGACACCGGGCAAAAGCGATCTGAGCATTGATAATGCTTCGCGCATCCGGCAACTGGAACTGAAAATAGACGACGTTACCGTAAATATCGACATTAAAAATGCCATCATTTGCATTGCCCTGCTGCATGAACGCAGATTTCAACCCATCTCCTACCAGGAGCTTTGCCGGTTGATGGTGGAACATAGCTGCTTACATGATATTCAGAATGTGCGGCAATTTCTCAATAATGAGATGAGCCTGATAAGCCTGGTGCTGGCGGGCGTATTCACCATACACTCGAGTCCCGGTCCTTACGTAGTAAACGTTTTCGAACGGCCCGAGGCCTGCCGCCTGATTCGATACCAGCTTGATGCAGGCCAGGACTGGGTTTCAACTGGAAAACATAAGTCCCGGCGCGTTGATGTATTCGACAGTTTCCTGCTCGCTGCGCTGGATGGGCACCATAAGCTGGAGGATTTGTGCAAGCTTGTTTCCGGGGCGGTCGAAAAGGGAAGCATCTCG
This sequence comes from Pseudomonadota bacterium, assembly GCA_024226105.1. Taxonomy (GTDB): domain Bacteria; phylum Pseudomonadota; class Gammaproteobacteria; order Arenicellales; family Poriferihabitantaceae; genus JAAELZ01. Next base: position 1,665 of record JAAELZ010000732.1, read on the forward strand.
CTGCCTGGGTCAGCCGAGCAGAATACCGTCCCCGATTCAAACCCTTCTGTGAATTCAGAAGAGGTAATCAGCGCAGCAGTCACCAATGCCTTGCAGCGCTACGCGCATGATGGTTGCCTGGTTGCATAAATGAGAAGTAGTTCGTCAGAAGCACCAAAATGTCTGCTCCGCCGTATAAATCGGGCATTCGAGGATTCAAACTGGTTGTTTGCTTAGTTCACCACCCTTATGTGGTTATGAACTGCGCTATTTACCATCTATACGCGGGTTTGCTCAGCCGTTAACAACCGACGAGTAGCGGCATACTGTTTTCTGTAAGTGAGAAAAATTCAAAAAATCCTGTCGGCTAATACAATATACATTCCCCCCAGGCGCTACAATCTGACGGCATATCTGCTACTAACTGACGAGGAAACTATCTTGACTTCAAATAAAGGACGGGCACACTTCACGCTCGCTGGTTATCATTTCAATCCCGATGACATCACACGCCTGCTTGGCATAGAACCCACCTCAGTCAATCGAGCCGGTGCACGTAGCGGGCTGGACAAACCTGTCATCAGCTCATGGGAATTATCAACGGATACTGTCACCAGTGATGTGGACGATGTCGATATTTATGCCTTGACAGATTTCATCATCAAGCAGCTGGAGCCTATTGAAGAAAAAATCCTGGACGTGTGTAAAAGCCACAATTTGTCTCCGAGAATGGGCGTCGTGCTGACTTTATCTGTAGATAAAGATGAATCAAGCCCCGAGGTAGGCTTTGGCGCCAGAACCATCCGTTTCCTGGCAGATATTGGTGCGTTTATTGATGTGGACTATCAGCTTTCTGAGCGAATATAAAAGGGGCCTCGTGTTATCTTCTTGACGAGCTCATAAAACAGATCAGAGATTCCCTGAATTTAACCCTTACTGCTAAGCGCGTTTACCAGTAGCTGCGCCTTCTTCAGCTGCTCCTCGCAGTGCTTTAAACACAGTGGTTGCAAAGAGGCATGAAATAACTCGGGAATCAATTCAAAATCATCTGCTGCCTCTTCCGCTAAAGCCAGATCTTTGGTTAATTCAGCCAGCTCCGCTTTTGCCGTAGATTTATTTACCCTGCATATTACTGCCAGATGTATGGGAAGCTGCTGCTCCATGCATATAGTCAAAGCCGTGTCATAAGACTTTATTGCCTCTTCCAGGCGCTCTGGATTTTTTTCTGATTCCGCTAAATGATGCAGTACTGCACCGCGATTATTATGCGTAGCGGTTAATTCCAGAGCCTCTGTATCTGCGTCGAGCCCGGTAAGGGCGTTCTTATAGGCGACCACAGACTTTTGAAAATTTCGATTGCCTTTCAAAAGCTTGCCATATGCATGAAAAGTAGCGCCCAGTTGATGCATGGTTGATGCCCACTCCAACGGCATCTGTTCTCGAGTCCATACCAGTAACACCTTAGTATAGGCATCAACAGAAGCGTTCAATAATTTCGGGGCACTCTCCTGCCGGCCGAGCGCCTGTTTTGCAGTGCCCAGGTTATATTGGGTTGCTGCCCAGTCGAAGGGTGAGGTTTCGCGCTTAAACTCTTCTAAGGCATGATTAAAACACTGGATTGCCTTTTCATACAGTTCAACATCTCTGTGTTGTTGCCCCAGCGCCCCGAGTATATTGCCAAGATTATTCTGTGTTGCGGCCCAGCCTGCTGGCCCCTGCTCACGATATTGATCTGTCAGGGATCCCTCAAGTGCCTGACGTGCAGTTTCAAGAAAGTTGACGCTGAAACGATGCTGCTCAAAATTACCCCGGGTGTGAAGGAAATTATCAGCTACCGTTATCCTGTTATCCGGGCTTGCGGTTTCAGCTAAGGCTTCACCAAGCATGTCTATGGAACTCGCAACTGCACGCTCCAGGGCTTTATTGTCCGGGTAGAACAGATAATTATTGGAGTATTTCATTTAGGCCCGATCGAGTATTTCATTTAATTCCGGATCGGCATCTACAGCTCCACCAAGATCAATTTCTTCATCGGTCGCTTCACGTATAGATAACACCTCCAATACGAATGTGACGTCTCTGCCACACAACGGGTTATTACCATCGACGGTTAATGTTTTGTCATCGAATCGGGTAACGATAAAGGATCTGGGTTCACCTTTTTCATTTTCCATGGTGATGGTCATACCAATCTCCCGATACTCTTCAGGAACATTTTCAATTTGATCGGTAAACACCAGCGATTCGTCTCTCTCACCATAGAGCAGTGTAGTGTCAATTGGAATTTCGACGATGTCACCGGCTTTTTTTCCATCCAGTTCTTTGGTCACCTGCTCATTCAGAATATCATTCACGCCATGAACATAACCCAGCGGGTAATCAACCGTGACAAGCACATCACTGGTTTTGTTATCGATAACTTTATAATTTAGTTCGACGAATTTTTCGTTTTGAATTGTGTCTGACATAATTAGAACAGCGTGCAACCAAAAATTTTCACCTTGTCCTTTTCATAACCCAGCACCAGCCTGCCCAGCCATTCACCTTTATCCCTGGAGTTAATCTGTTTATATAGCACTGTGACATATTCACCGCGGCGTATAATGCCAAGATACTCATAGTCTTCCGACAGATTCTTCGCAAGGTCGCTTCTTGCAAACTGCTTGCCCATCTCTATTTCATTCGCGCCCATTTTCATATCAGTTGAAAAGTTTCGGGTGAAAGCACCGTAGTTTTTTTCGTTAGAGTACTTAACAAGATCCGCCCACATCGGATGTGCCAACTCCAGTATCTCTTCATCAGTTTTTTCAATAATATTCATCTATATATCTCCATTAAAAAACGAGTATGTTTTCTAATATTGTCTATAGCGTGCTCAAATCACGCTCAAAATATAAAAAAAGGACCAACACTCAACATGCCGGTCCTTCAGTAACGCAAATAGCTTACCTGGCTTGTGGAATCAAGCCTCTATTTGCTTACTTTTCTTCATCACCTACCAGGTGGTAAAGAGGTGCTTTCTCCATCGTGTACTCACCCGTCCCGGGATCACGATGAGAAACTGTCAGTACGTGCCAGTTTTCATCATCAAGCTTCATCGCATCACCACGATAGTAGTAACCAGGCCAACGTGTCTCCTTACGGAACAGGGTATGCTGAAATACACTTTCAGAAGTCAGGTAACGGTGCTTCAGTTCCCAGGCACGTAGAAGCTCATGGATATCTTCAGCAGCGATTTTTTCCAGATCTTCTCCGAAAATCTTCATCTTCTTAAGACCGATTTGAAGAAGCTTTTCGTTGGTCATGTAGTTTACACCAAAACCACCACAATACTCGTCCATCATCTTCTGCAGACGATCAAGACCTTGTCTTGGGTTGATATAGTTTGGATTAACCGAACCTGCAACAATTTCGTTTCGGCCTACCGTATAAGTTTCCAATGGCTTGTAGATTTCTGTTTTGCGATCTTCAATCTGCTTTTCAGAAACACGGATGCCGTCTGCTTTGCCATCATCGATATATTTGATGGCAGCTTTAGCAGCCAGACGTCCTTCTGTGAAAGAACCCGATGAGAATGCGTGTGGTGTACCACCTACCGCATCACCCGCGCCAAACAAACCTTCGACCGTGGTCATACGGTTGTAGCCCCAGAAATATTCATCAGGGGAAACATCTTCCGGGCCGGAACACCATGCACCACAGCCCGTGGCGTGTGAACCCATTACGTATGGCTCGGAAGTCGTCAGTTCCGGGTTCTCGTATTTCGGATCAACGTCCGTTGCCGCCCAAAGTACCGCCTGACCAACCGTCATGCCCAGGAAGTTGTGCCAGCCGATCTCTTCAAGATGCGGATCCTGGAACGCTTCCATGGTCACCATGTGGATTGGACCACGTCCGGCGTTAACCTCATTGATAAAGGCGTGGTTACGCAAACAGGTCGGGATCGGCTTGTGAGACAGGTGCTGACCTTCCGTATCGAGGTATTCTTTACCTACCATTTCAGTCAGAGCCGGGAACCACTTGGATTCATACTCCTCGCCCAGACCGTTTTGTGTGTAAGTCTTGAGGTGTAGAAAATAGGCGCCTACCGGACCGTAACCATCTTTGAATCGAGCCAGTACGATACGGTTTTCCATTTGCGTCATCTTCGCGCCTGCTTCGATCATAAGACCATACGCAGAACCTGATGACCAAGGCGCATACCATACACGACCCGCGCCTTCACCAACTGAACGCGGCTTAAAGATGTTGGAGGCACCACCGGCACCACAGACAACAGTTTTGGATTTGAACACGTGGTAATTACCGGTGCGCACATTGAAGCCTACAGCACCCGCGACACGGTTCTCCTTGGCTTCATCCATCAACATATGGGTTACGCAAATACGGTTGAATACCTTGTCAGCTGATTTTTTCGCTGCTTCTGCAACAATCGGCTTGTATGATTCACCGTGAATCATGATCTGCCAGCGACCTTCACGCAGGTAGTGCCCGGTGTCAGGGTTTTTCATCAACGGCAGGCCCCACTCTTCAAACTGATGAACAGCCGAATCAACATGACGCGCCATATCGAATGCGAGATCTTCACGAACCATACCCATCAGATCCATACGCGCATAACGCACGTGATCTTCCGGGTTGTTCTCGCCCCAGCGTGTACCCATGTAACAGTTGATAGCATACAGGCCCTGGGCTACCGCACCAGAACGATCAATGTTTGCTTTTTCAGCAATGACAATTTTCTTGTCCTTGCCCCAATACCTTGCTTCAAATGCCGCGCCGGTACCGCCGAGGCCCGCACCCGCAACTAAGACGTCAATATCGTCTTCAATAATTGTCTTGTAACCCATCAGTAGTAAACCCCTTCTTTAAGTGTCAAGCCGTTTGATTCAAGCGTATGTAACCCGCCATCATCCATGCGGACATACTTAGGCTCGTTAAATAGCAGCTCACTTTTACGCATCTCATCACCGGGAGCAGACTCATTAGCGAGCTGCGGTATGCCTGTACCCCAGGGCTTGGTGGTGATAGGCGCCAGTAGATCCATGTCTTTTTTGCCGTTGCGAAACTTGATGCGCCAGGCAATGGTACCTTTTTCCTCATCACGAATTACGCGTACCGAGTGGCCCAGCGGGGCGAAATCTGCATAACCGCGCACATCAATCGCCTGATGTGGGCAAGCCTTTACGCAGGAATAACACTCCCAGCACATGTTAGGTTCAATGTTGTAAGCACGACGAAGCGTTTTATCGATGTGCATGATGTCAGATGGGCAGATATCAACACACTGTCCACAACCATCACAACGAGTCATATATACAAAAGTTGGCATAATATTCTCTCTTTCTTAAGTAATCGTTAAATTAATGTTAGGCCGGATATTTCATGAATTTACGTGATGATCGCGCAGGATATTGATGTTACAGTGACCCTTGCAAATCAAATTAGGCTGATTGAGCGCCGTACTCGTGTGTACGGTCGATTGAAGAAAATTTGCTGTAGTATCAATAGACAAGTGAGAGCGCGTTATATTCATGAATTATTCGGGTTAGTAATGGTTTGGTGACTCACGCTTGATACCAAGCCCCATGTTGGGTGGGTTTTCGCCCATATACTGCGGAATATCAGGAAATCTTTCCTGAACGGCAGGATCACTAAGATCGTAATCATCGGGTAGATTCTCTCTTGAACCATCTGCCTTGGTAATCTTTTTCTGATAAGCCGCAGCGGGTTTGAAAAACATGTGAGCAAATTTCGAGAAATACACACCGACAAATAATACCGTACTGGACAGGATAAACAGACAAAAGGCTAAAATACTCAAACCGGTAGCGCCTGCGGACTGCAGAATTGACCAGATAAGCGCAAATGTGCACGTCATAAGAAGCGAAACGATAAACAGGTCTGCACGATCCAATTTATACCAAAGCTTGCCTTCTGAATTGACATCGACCCGGATAGCGAACCAGAACCAGTAACCGCCGAAACACAACATCAATGCACCGACATGCCACAAAAAAGGAATTATGCCGGGTGTCGGCGTAGCCGCCGTTGGATAGGCAAATATCATCATCGCTGTCATAGCCGCGAACAGTATAAATCCGTACATGGTTAAGAGATGCGAAATCCTGCGCTTCTGGTTGTTAAATTCTGATGAAGTCAACACTTCGCTAGTGAGCGTTGATATCGCAAGTGACGCTTTTTCGCCACCACTAACCGAGCGCTTTGCACTCTTTTCTGCTTTTTTTGCATTCTCGAAAAAGTACTGTGCACTCTTCTTATGAAGCATGTCCAGCACGGTTCCGCCAATAACAAAAAGGACCATGACAACAATATATGCTTGCATTGCATATACGGGTATGGACGCCGATAACTCAGCGAAAGGATTAATTGTAAACATACTTCTGAACTCCTTCAGTAAACAGGATGGTGTTTAAAACGGACGCAAAGTCTATATGATTAATCCCTGTATTACTAAATAATTATTCTTTAATTCGATTGATTGTTTTTATACCAAGGTACACAAATAGTTATATGAGCTATCGTGAACTCACCAAACGTGAATACGATTTATTCCCATTCTTGTATTGTGACAGACAAAAACCACGCAATCGTAGGGCAATCTGTTTAACTGATCGCAGAGATTGAAACTGATCCCCACAACCAGTTCAAAATAGCCCACGCTGCTGCATACTCATTATCGCCATTCCACTATTGTCGGAGACAGACTCTGGGCATCCACGTTAGTGCAGTATTTATTTAAGTAAAACAAAATTCGACTGAATTTTACATGCCTATCAGGAAAGTGCATACAACAAGCAGATATTGCAGAAGAACTCTCAGTATTTTGGTGTTTTTACCCTTTGGTGATGAAAAGGTGTCTGCTATTCCTGCTGTAGAACATGCGGTGTACAGCTTATAACAACTGTATGCGCTTTCCTGATAGGCATGTGAATTACTCGGGCTAGTTGATACTTCTTGATTTTGGAAAATAAGGTGTTTATCCTACTATGCTCAAACGGAAATATTCATGTCAAATAGTAAACGTAAACTTCTCAAGTCACTCGGAGTAGCCGGTATAGCGGGAGCGGGTTTGCCCGCCACCTGGACGCGCCCAGTCGTGCAATCAGTCGTCCTTCCACTTCATGCACAGACCACGGCGGAAAGCCTGGTACTCTCGCTTGAGGCTTACTCTGCGAGCTGCGAGGACGATTCGACCCAGAGACTGTGGTTCTACCACTGGGTGGACGATTCAGGTCTGTATCCTGTCTTGATATCACAGGTCGACGAGCCAGCTCACTCTAACTACTTCTATAGGTCGTATGTGAATACGAAGGACACTCAGGTGAGGTACTATCTCACGGAGTACCCAGCTGAAATAACGTATGCAGCAAACTGCTTTTGCGGTAGCCAACCCTTTACGTACGATGGGCCTTACTCGTTTCCCTTATTGTCCGTACCGGGAGGTAAACCATGGCAGGTTTATTATGAAGCCGCAATAGACGACGAAGGTGTCACCACTAGCGAGATTACAGTCACCAAGGGGTAGGTCCGAGGGTCCCGGACCGGTTCTCCCACCATGGATTCAAGACGGGGTCAGGTCTTTCGTTATAACATTTATCGATATACGCTTTCCCTATTGTAGCGTGCACTTTGCCATCGCAAGACGGGGTCAGGTCTTTCGTTATAACATTTATCGATATACGCTTTCCCTATTGTAGCGTGCACTTTGCCATCGTAATATTTACCAAATTGTTTAAGGGAAGACGGGGTAGAACGCCGAGGTTTAATGAGCCGGGCGCTACTACAGGGCAGTTTTTTCAACTGATTGCCAGGAGAAACGAGACCTCCCACCCTTTTTCAAAATGCTGCTTGATGCGGCAGGGTTTTGTCCATTCGTAGAGTCAGGATTTCATGCCTATCAGCAAAGTGCATACAATACAGCCCATACGGCATGATAAAGCATTGATAAAAAGAGATATTATGGAGTTTTTAATGTTTTATGAAGAATATAGTTCAGAACGATTTTTAGCGAAATAACCACCGAAGAAGATGCACGTGCGCTTGTTTGGCGTAGCCGATTTCAGGGCAAAGAGTTTGAGTGCCCACATTGCCAATGTGAGGCCTTTTGTGCGCATAATACTCGCCCAGAAGTTCGGACATGTAAAGCCTGTCGGCGTCAAACCAGAGTGCGTGCCGGAACTTTATTTGAAGCATCTAAAACACCCTTGCTTATCTGGGTTAAAGCATTATTTTACGTCATGCAAGGTAAGCGCGGCATGCCTGCTCTGGAGTTACAGCGCCACCTGGGCTTAGAATCTTATGGTCGGGTTTGGACACTGTTACAGAAAGCTACAGAAAATTAGAATGGCCTTGCAGCAGCGGAATGAAGGGTATCAAGTGGATTGTGGTGTAATTGAGCTTGATGCAGCTACCTTTGGAAGGCACTCTACAGGTAACCAAGGCGATGTATTGGTGGCGATTGAGAGCAAAACATGGGTTGAACAACATGGAAATTTTAATAACTGCGCAGGCTTTGCTAAGGTATTGGTGGCTAAAGAAACAAAAGACAATGCTCAGCAACTTGTGGATACTGGCATTAGGGCCGGTGCGATGGTGAATACGGATGGCAGCCCTAGCTTGAAGAACCTTGATCGGGTTGATGTCGATTACCAGGTGGTATCTGGTGACCCTGCGGCGTGCGATCGCTGGCTACCATGGGTGCATCGGTTCATTTCCAATGCTAAAACATGGGTAAATGGGAGTCACCACGGGATAAAGTATAAGCATTTGGCTCGTTACCTGGCTGAATATACCTATCGCTTTAATCGGAGGCATGATGTGAATCGATTATTTCATCGGGCTTTGGTTGCTTGTGCTATTGCCAAACCTGTTCGAGTGTATGCACTTTGCTGACAGGCATGGATTTTAACTATTTTTAAGCAACCTCAAACCGCTGAAATCCGGTCCGGTACGTGGTTTAATTACTGCATTAGATTTTGATGACGTTTTGAGCATGAAAACTGGAGCGAGGTTTAGGAAATTGTGCAAGCACCGGCATGAGTTAGAAACCCGGCAAGTTAACGCGATACCATGTCATGATTATTTCGAGTTTTAACAAATGAAACTATTGAAGCGGCTGCTTGGAAATAGAGTCAGTTTTCGCGTCTACTTGCTAGAGCTGTTTCTTATCCTGTTTCTTTTCTATGCTACCGTAGTGACGTTAGTTTCATATGGATCGACTAGCAAAATTATCGACAATGCAGCATTTGGCAACGCACAAGAATTTACAAATCGGGTTCGTGAACAGGTAAAAGACCATATAGGAGAAGCCGCGCAGGCAACCAGGATCATCGCTTCTTTTCTTCAGGCGAATGAAACATACAGGGACATTCCACAAAACACTGAATTCCTGTGGTCATTGATTTGGCCATTGATGCAAAACCCGCCCTCTTTGCACAGCCTCCACATTGGCAGTGAAGAGGGAGATTTTCTACAGGTGCGGCGCTTGCCGGAACTGTCGACGCGGGTAATCGTTCGTAGCGTAACCCCTCCATTGGAGAAATGGATCTACCGTAAAGGCAACTATGAACAACTGAATAACACCCAGTTGTCCCCGGAGTTTGACCACAGAAAGAGAGACTGGTATTTGCAGACGGGCAGCATACCGCGTAGCTACTGGTCTAAACCTTATGAGTTCAATGCCGATGGTAAAGAGGGCATAACGGTTAGTTACCCTGTACTCGACAATGAGGGCAAAATAGATCTCGTGGTGGCTGCAGACATTTCTCTTGAGAAAATCTCGGAATTCCTGAATCAAAAACCGGTGACTGAAAATTCTATCGCTGGCGTGATTGACGCCTCCGGGCGTGTGATCGCTGCTCCGGTACTGCTAAAAGCCAAAACAAGACGAAATCAGGTCTTCTGGTTGCAACAATTGCAACCAAAAATCTATGAAAACTTTCAAAATTACATACTGAATCCTCAGGATGTCTACTACATTGACAATAAAGGCAGTAAAGAGGATTGGTTAATAAACTTTAAATCGATCGATGTTCTGGATTGGTACGTAGTCACAGAAATACCTCGTGCGGATTTGACCAGACGAGCTTTGACGATAGTCAACAAGATGCTTTTGTTTTCGCTTTTAGCATTTCTTGTGATGATTCTTTTGATTTATTTAGTGACTCGTCGCGTATCCCGTCCATTGATTCAAATCAGTAAAGAAACAAAACGCCTGAAGAATTTTGACCTGGAAGATATCAGGCCAGTATCGAGTAATATCGCTGAAATTGAACTAGTTAGTAGTTCGCTCCTGTCCAGCGTGGGCGCATTGAAAGCTTTTCGTAGTTATTTACCCGCAGAACTAGTTCGCCAATTAGTGGAACAAGGTAAGGGTGGTGAATTAGGTGGTGAACAATTTGAAATTACGATTTTCTTTTCTGACATTGCCGACTTTGCGACCGTTTCTGAAGGGCTTGACCCAAAACACCTGATGATACAGCTGTCTGAGTATTTTGAAGTTGTGACTCAAATAATTATGGCAAATGAAGGAACCGTCGATAAATACATTGGTGATAGTGTTATGGCCTTTTGGGGTGCTCCTTCCGCGGTTAGCGAGGCAGCGATGAAGGCCTGCCATGTTGCGCTTGAGGCGCAAAAAGAAATCGAAAAACTAAATAGTCGCTGGGTAACTGAAGGAAAGCCTCGATTCAATACCCGTATAGGATTACACACCGGTGAAGCGATCGTCGGCAACGTAGGATCAAGCGAACGTATGAACTACAGTGCTATTGGTGATAGTGTTAACCTTGCATCCCGCCTGGAAGGCTTGAATAAGGATTACGATACCCAAATAATTATTAGCGAAGCAACCTGGTTGCAGGTGCACGATCGATTCGAGTGTAGACCATTGGATGAAGTGCTGGTCAAAGGCAAAACCAAGCCAGTAAAGGTGTTCGAACTAGTCAGAGAGATATAAGCCACACACACGGAGTTTTAGTGCCTGCTTATCAGGCTCTCAATTTGATCTAATTGATTTTTTACTTTTTCAGCACCTCTTCAAGCGGCGTAGCGCTACTGCCCGATGGCGGCTTTACTCCCAGGTAAGCCGCGAGCGTCGGCGCAATATCATAGGGCGTGATAGCCCGGCTTATTTTATGTGTCAATATCCCGGCACCGGCAAACATGACGGGCACGAAAGTATCATAGCGCCAGGGCGAACCATGAGTTGAAGCAACGACCAGACCATCGAAGTCGTTCACAAATACATCCTGCTCAAATACCAGATAGATATCGCCCGAGCGCTTCGGATGAAAGTTATTCAGAATCGAACGCATCAATGATGTATCAGGCAGATTTCCCGTACGCATCGCTGTACTGGACACCGCATAGGCCACGCCTTCAAATTTAAGTAACTCCGTTGCCACGGCCTGTTCGACCACTGCCTGATCAAGGCCCTTATCACGAATTAGTTCCCGGTTTAAATAAATATAGGGATGAAAGTATTCTTCAATCAGTTCCTCTCCAATGCCAAACTGCTTTTTGAGCTCCGTAATGGCAGGCGCCTTATCCAGGTTCTCAACATCAAAGTAATGTGCCCTGTCGATACCACGTTCGTTTAAGTGCCCCGGCACTTCCGGCTGCCCATGATCGGCCGACAACACGATAAGGGTATTATCCAGCCCGACCTTTTTATCAACATAGCTAAACAACTCTGCCAGCGTACGATCCAGACGCGCAATATTGTCTTCACTCTCCAGGCTGGAGGCACCGAATATATGGCCGACGTAATCGGTAGATGAAAAGCTGATGGCAAGATAATCCGGCACCTCATCCTCACCAAGTTGTTCAGCTTCAAATAAAGCTTTAGCAAAATCCAGGGTTAGTTCGTCTCCAGCGGGGCTCAAGGTCAATCTGGTGGTGAAATACTTGTCATCCGCCTGACCATAAGCATGCGGAAAAACTCGCCCAAAGCCCGGGAAGTCAGTCTCATAGTCGCGATCATCAGCATCGCCAAATAGATATTTCTCGGACGGGTACATCAACTCCCATTGCTTATCGGCATAAAGCGATGCCGGCTTCGCGGCATTCCACGTGCTCACCCATTGAGGATAGGTATCGTAGTAATAATTGCTGGTCACAAATTCACCGCCGGCCTTGGAAAACCAAAAGGCCTTACCCGCATGCCCCGCCAGCGATACCGCACCACGATCCTTTATGGATACCCCATAAATTTTTGAGCGGCCGCCAAAATGAACCGCCAGTTCATCGCTGAAAGTTGAGGTTAGAATATTGTTCGGTGAACGGCCATCTACATTGGCCGCTTTTTGAGTGTGGTCAATTTCAGTCGACTGATCAACATCCGCGCCGGCGGTCAACAGGCGATAGTCTGCATCTTCAATATTGTAGACAAGGCTATTCTGCTCGCGATCAAACCAGACATTTCCGACCATACCATGGGCTGACGGT
>JAAELZ010000733.1 GCA_024226105.1 Pseudomonadota bacterium
CGCAAGGTATTGTCATTGGCCTTTTTCAGGTGAATACCAAACAGTACATCCTCAAGAACGTTGTTTTCGACCAGGCTATTATCAGCCTCAATCAATATGCCGGAATCCACCGTATTATGTGATCCGCCTGAATTAACAATTCGTAGACCGCGAAGGGTTGCGCCATCTGCACGCACGGTAATTACCGAGCCCTGGCCTCCCCCGTCAATTTCAACCTTACCTTTGCCATCGATGGTGATTGGGCGATTAATCACAGCAGGACCGGCATATCGGCCGGGCGGCAGTTCCAGCACGCCACCTTCGGGGGTGATTTCAATATAAAGCTGCAAAGGAGGAAGGCTGTATGCAATATTGCTCACGAGCAGACCCAATAACAGGCACAAACCTTTATACAGTCGAAAATTGTCTGGCAATGTGCCCTCGCCTTTTTTCACATTATGTTCTAAAACCAATTTAACCGCGGGATGCCGTGAGGAACGAACCGCATTAATATAAGCTCGATACGGTTCGCCAGAGTGATAAGCTGACACCGCATCCTACATATAGCATATTTTCATAATAACCTGAAAATAATAAAGGTTAGCTCTCATCACAGAATGTATAAGCGTAACTACCTTTGTAGTTAAAGACTAAACTCTCGAGGCTTCCCGCATAGCAATTTTTTCCGCCATACGTAGCAGCGCCTCGGCACGCAAAACCACTGGCGCATCAATCATCTTTCCGTCAAATTCCGCCGCCCCCTCGCCGCGCTTTAACGCAAGGAGATGGGCCTGTATCAGCTGCTGCGCTTCAATAATTTCTTCTGCTGAAGGTGTAAACCCATCGTTCATAACCTTTACCTGGTTCGGGTGAATACAAAACCCACCGACAAAACCAAGGTTTCGCGCGCGCAAAATGGTTTTCCTGAATGCTTGTAGATCGGTAAAATTCGTTATCGAATCTACAAATCCCAGCGGCAGCAATCCTGCGGCACGCGCCGCAAATACGATCTGCTGGCTGGGAAACAATAAACCATCGGGGTTTGGTTGCATGCCCACGGCAGCTGAAAAATCTTCGCTACCCAACGACATCCCTACCAGGCGTTTGTCCGCATTCGCAATAGCCTCCAGCCTTGTAAGCGCCGCCGGGGACTCAATCTGTGCCACCAGGCGGGTAAAGCCCGCCTGCATTCCAGCCTCGATTTCCAGCTCTGTTATCACCTCGCTGATAGATTGCAGCTGTTCCGCGCTGGATACCTTGGGCACCACGATAGCAGCGATAGCCGGATTCACAACGGCCTCCAGATCCCGTATTGCCAGGCGCCAGTTCGCATTGATGCGGGCCAACACGCCAGCACCATTGCGGGAAACCCGGGCTGCTGTAGAAACCACCCTCGCGCGCGCCTGCACTTTCTCTGCCAGTGGCACACTGTCTTCCAGATCCAGAATCAACGCATCGGCACCCCGGGTATGGGCTCTGTCGATAAACCTGTCCAGATGCGCAGGTACAAACAGCATTGAACGCCATAGTGGTAAATCGCGGTTTAGAGGTTCGCTATTTATTTTCATGTTTAATTATCCGATTTTTGTTGCTGTTATCTCTCTAAAGGAAACGGAGCTTCAGCTCCGCCTCCTACAATCAGGAAATAACGCCCGAAATAAATCTGTAACTGCTTTGCCATTTAGCGTATCGTCAGGTCAGCTTGCGCCCTCATAGTAACCCAACCCTGCGCGTCTTTTGCCCACAATAGTACGCTTTTATGCCCAGCTTCCAATATCCGATCCCCTGGCTCAGAAAAGCAACCCTCCACCTCAAACGCAGTGTTTGCCAGCAGTGGCCGCACCCCGCGATAGGCGAAACCATGTATCACCGCGGCGGGGCACATCTCAAGCAGCAAATCCAGCAGCAGAGTCGCCACCAGCGGGCCATGTACCACCAGATCATCATATCCATCCACTTCAACAGCGTAGTCACGATCGTAGTGGATACGATGTGCGTTAAAGGTCAGCGCAGAATAGCGAAACAGCAATGCCGGTGAGGGCTCCACGATTTTTGACCACAAAGCGGGGGCCGGGGGACGCACCTGGCGGGGAGGCGGGGCATCCGCTCCGGGTGTATCGCGATAAACCAGATCCTGGCGTTCGCGAATCAGCCGGTGCTCACCGTTATAAATATCGTGATTAACCGAGACAAAAACCAGTTCGCCACTGGAGCCCATTTTGTGGCTTACATCCGATATGGTCGAAACACGCTTAATGACATCGCCCACTTTGAGCGCTGCGGCAAATTCAAGCTCGCCTCCGGCCCACATTCGCCGGGAAAGCGGCACCGGCGGAAAAAATCGGCCTTTCTTTGCATGTCCATCCTCCGCTAACTCTGAAGCTGCGGTTGCCGACAGGAAATACAGCCAGTGCCAGAGGGCAGGTAGCGCATAATCTTTTAGCTCGTCCGGGGGTTGGCGATCAAGCGTCGCCGACATCATCCTCACGGGCATCGGTGTTACCTCATCGATCCGCGTCTCCTGCCGGCCAACCCAGGATTTCAGCTTGTCGAACTGCACCAGAACATCATCATTTTCAGGCGTCATCAGAAAACTCCTCGCGTATCGCTGTATTGTGTTGCCCGATAGCAGGTACAGGGCCGAATTTCGGGGTGCCGCTTGAGGATATCACCGGTGAGGCCACCAGTTCTACCGAACCCGAGGGGGTATCGACCACGGCCCTGCGCAATTGTGAATGCGTGGACAACTGGGCAACTGAATTCAGGCAGCCATAGGCAATACGCCCCTGATTCAACCTGTCTAGTAATTTCTCACGGTTTAATTGGTCAAATATATCCTCAATCTCCTTATCCAGCGCGACCCTGTTTTCACAGCGAAGTACGTTACTCACAAATAGTGCGTGCCCGGCCAGATCCGGCTTTTGCAATACAAACTCGCAGAAATTAAGCCACTCACGATGGTTTTGAATCGACAATACAAGCTCGGCACCGTCCTGGCTGCGATAAACACCATAAGGCGCGATGCTGGGATGGTTCAAACCCAGGCGCTGTGGTGCGCTGTGCGCATAGTCATGGTGCAACAGGGGCACCGTCATCCAGTCAGCAATGCAGTCAAACAAGGATACCTGTATGC
>JAAELZ010000734.1 GCA_024226105.1 Pseudomonadota bacterium
CAAGCACCCTGAGCAGGCAACGTGCACTACGACGCGCAGCCCAGTATCTATTATTGCCCGAAGGTGCATCGAGCCAACAATTACCAGACGATTTGTCATCGAAGGATCGTCAGTTTATCGCACGCCTGGATTCAAAAAAACCCCGCCACTACTATGAAATAATCGAGGATACAGCAGATCGAGCGCGACTACCTCGTTTAGTCCAGTTGGGGCTGGTGCAAATATCGGGGGTAACGCCAAGCGATGCCGCACATGTGTTAGGCCGCCAATCGCAATGGTCGGCCAGGTCCGCGGAACTTGCCTGCGAGTTATTGGGGCGGGCCGCAGGCATTATCCGTGGACCCAACCCCCATAAACAGTGCCGGAACTTTGCACAACAAATTGTTGATGCTGTTGTAGCAAAGAGCAGCCATTTGATGATTGAGCGTCTGGCCG
Organism: Pseudomonadota bacterium; assembly: GCA_024226105.1. Classification (GTDB taxonomy): domain Bacteria; phylum Pseudomonadota; class Gammaproteobacteria; order Arenicellales; family Poriferihabitantaceae; genus JAAELZ01. Next base: position 436 of record JAAELZ010000734.1, read on the forward strand.
GCCAGACGTTTGACAGGGATCACCCGCTGATAAAATCCGTCACACACCAGACCGGACAGGTGGCAGATCTCCAGATTTCGTTTAAGCCACAAATCAGCATCGTGGCCGTTGGTGGCCCTGCCTCGGTATTTTACCCGGAGGTGGGCAAGCGTATAGGGGCGGATATACTTATTCCCGAGCGCAGTGAAGTCGCGAATGCTATCGGTGCAGCGGCAAGCATGATTAAAGTGCGTGTTTCAGTTGAAATAACCTATGCAGAAAACGGGGGTTATCTGGTGCATCACCAGGGCCAGCCCGAAGCGTTCGATGAAGCAGAAGATGCGATTCAACGCGCGAGCAAACTGGCACTCGATCAGGCCCGGGAACAGGCAAAGACTATGGGAGGGGTGAGCATCGACATAGACGTGTCGGTAGACCGCATCGACATCCCCGGCCTGAGCGGCAACAACAAATTAATGGCGGCAACCATTATTGCTGAAGTGGTAGGGGCGGTACACAAATAAGCTGAAACTGGCTCAGAATGCGTTCTTTTGGCACTTAAAATAAAGTTTTTTGGGGGTCTAATAATGTCCGCAGCAAACTCCAGCCATGTTCAAGACGAACCCCACCTGTGAATTACGACAAACTCAAAATGCCTGCTGTATACAAGCAGACGTTTTGGCTAGAAAAGAAAATTTGTCTCTTCTATACTTCATCGCGGTCATTTCAAGTGTTTCGTGTTATTGTTTTCCCGCTTGGGGTTTTGGATTCCCGGCCCGGATGTTTCATGAATTGTCCTGGCTAAAAACATTTTTTTCATATTATTAGTGTGTTTTGTGGCCTATGGCAGGTACTTCGTATAAAAATCGTTCTAATCTGTGGTTGTCACACCCAATTGTAGATTGGCTACTGGAAACAGGCAGATTGTCGAACTGTCTGGATACAATTGTCCAGCAACTCGGGGAGAAAATGCTGGCTTCCGGCGCGCCTTTGTGGCGGCTCCGCCTGGGAATGAGAACATTACATCCTCTAACTACCGCGTTGTCCTCGACCTGGGAACGCGATTCAAGAAAAACGCAGTTTTTAGAAACACCCCATGGCCTTGAAAGACGATCTACCTATATAGGCAGTCCGTTAGCAATCATTACCGAGACAAAATCGGTTTTCAGGAAGCGGTTATCAGAGGAATTACTGGATACTGACCACGAAGTTCTGCATGAATTCAAAGCTCGAGGTGCAACAGATTATTACGGCATCCCTTTACGGTTTTCCAGTGGTGCGAATTCCGCCCTTGTTCTGATAACTGATGTCTGTGATGGATTTTCTGATCATGATATCCAGCAATTTCACCAAATAGCATCAGCATTAGCCCCGGTAGCTGAAGTTTTTAACAATACACGAATAACCCGGGCAATTACCGATGCATATCTTGGCCAGAGGACAGGTCAACTTGTACTTGAAGGCCGCATTACTCGCGGTCACATCGAGAAAATAGATGCGGCAATCCTTATCAGTGATATTCGCGACTGGTCGGGAATCAACAATCGCCTTCCTGCTGAAAAAGCCTTGCGGCTTGCCAACACATACTTTGATGTCATCTCTCAATCTGTAACAAAC
>JAAELZ010000735.1 GCA_024226105.1 Pseudomonadota bacterium
CCCTGCAAAATATATTTATAAGTTGTTGTCGCCTAAAATGGAACCGGGACTTCAGTCCCGGAAAATACAAAAGACATGCGGGACTGAAGTCCCGTTTCCATAACAAGGTAGAAAATTCTAGAGTGTCCTCCACCTTCAACATAGACGAATTCCTCGCCAGCCTCACATCCCGCCCGGGCGTGTATATCTATCGGGATGAGGATGGCAGGGTGCTGTACGTCGGCAAAGCTAAAAACCTGAAAAACCGTGTCAGCAGTTATTTCAGAAAAACGGCCTTACCCGCGCGTACCATGTTGATGGTGTCAAAAATCGTTCACGTTGAGGTGCATCAGACACATACTGAAGTTGAAGCCCTGTTGCTGGAGAACAACCTCATCAAACAGCACCGGCCGTTTTATAACGTACTGCTCAAAGATGACAAAAGTTATCCCTATATTCGCCTGAACCAGCGTACCCGCGCGCCCTGGCTGAGTTATTACCGGGGTGCGCGCAATAAAAAAGGCCGGTTCTTCGGGCCGTTTCCCAGCGCTTTGTCGGTGCGCGAAACCTTAAGTTTTCTGGAGCAGATATTCAAACTACGGCAGTGTACCGAAACCACCTTCAAGCACCGTTCGCGCCCGTGTTTGCAGTATCAGATCAAGCGTTGTTCGGCGCCCTGTGTCGGGCGTATTTCGGATGAAGACTACGCAGAGGATGTCAATCAGGCGATTGCATTTCTTGAAGGTCGGGATGAATCCCTGGCCAGAGATCTGGTAAAAAAAATGGATGTTGCCTCAAAGGCGATGGACTACGAGTTAGCCGCTGTTCTGCGTGATCGGATCGCAGCTTTGAAACAGGTACAGGCGAGGCAGTATGTCAGCAGTGGAAAAGGTGAGGCCGACATTATTGCTCTGGTTCTGCAAGGCGATAAAGCCTGTTTTTATGTAAGCTATGTACGCCATGGCCGACATCTCGGCGGGCGCCATTTTATCGAGATAAATCGCCTTGATCTGCCTGCCAGCGCCCTGATGCAGAGCTTTGTGACACAATATTATCTGGGTGAAACTGCACCCGATGAAATCATCCTCAGTGTAGAACCGGAAGATGTTGAGCTCATTGACTCTGCTCTGAGAGAAGATCTCGGCGCCGCGGTGAAAGTTAAAGGCCGGGTACGAGAGCAGCGCCTGCGCGGGCTTAAAGATGTCAAGCTGAACGCAGAAGAGCGC
>JAAELZ010000736.1 GCA_024226105.1 Pseudomonadota bacterium
CTTATAGGAGCAGACGCAAATAAACTACAAGCCGTCCGCATGGATGTAGTGAAAATCTCCCAGGCCGAGAGCCTCGAGCAGGCTGTGTTACGTGCTAAGGAGATTGCTAATCCGGGTGAGGCAGTGATGTTGTCTCCGCCCTGTGCAAGTTTTGATATGTTTGAGAATTACAAGGCGCGTGGGGAAGCATTCCGCCAGCTTGTGAAGCAACATGTCCTGGAGCAGGATCTGGTGGAGGCCAGGACGTGAATTCGTCCACCGCATACAGGAGTAACCGTCCTTATGACGATTCGGCTTTTGATGGCTTGCTCGCCGGCGTAATTGCGGTGATAGTTTTGTTCGGATTTGTCATGGTATTTTCATCCGGCGTGTCGGGGAGCATCGGGCAGTTTGAATTACGCTTTAGCCATTTACTCAAGCATGGTGTGCATATCCTTGCCGGCCTTGGGTTCATGTTTCTGGCAATGTACGTCAAGCTTGACGTTTTGCAGGCCAATAGCAAACTGCTGTTGCTAACAGGTATGTTTGCGCTGGCAGTATTGATGCTTCCGGGGGTCGGGATTGAAATCAACGGCAGTACACGCTGGTTTTCATTGGCAGGGGTGCGAGTTCAGCCGGCTGAACTCATGAAGCTTATCTGTCTTATCTATGTGGCAGATTATTATGCACGTAAACAAAACAGTGTGCATTTGTTCAAAGTCGGGGTGCTAAATCTTGGTCTGCCTGTGGTAGTGGTCGGGGTATTGCTGTTGCTGCAACCTGATTTCGGTACGCTGGTAGTTATCGTTGCCACCACAGCCGGTCTGATGTTTCTGGCGGGGGTACGGTTCGGTTATTTTGTTGCCGCCATCGTGTTGAGCCTGATGGCGCTGGCATTGATTGCCATGCTTGAGCCCTATCGTGTTGAGCGATTGCTTACCTATCAAAATCCCTGGGCCGACCCATTTGACAGTGGATTCCAGCTGACCCAGGCCCTGATGGCGGTCGGTCGTGGTGGCTGGTTGGGTGTCGGGCTTGGTAACAGCCTGCAAAAATTGAGTTACCTGCCACACGCAGATAACGATTTTTTAATTGCAATAATTGCCGAGGAACTGGGTGCGTTTGGTGTGATGGCAGTGATGATTTTATTTGCCCTGTTTTTGTGGCGCGCGTTTCGCATAGCTTCACGAGCGCTTGAAAAAGGTTTTCGTTTCGAAGCATATCTGGCCTATGGCATCGGCTTGTTACTGGTATTCAACGCGGGTATCCATGTGGGTGTGAATACGGGAATATTACCCACCAAAGGTTTGAACCTTCCACTTATGAGTGCAGGTGGCTCAAGTATGGTCACTACCTTTATAGCGATTGGCCTGCTGTTTGCAGTTGATCGAAAGACCCGGTCGCGGCCCAGAATCAGATCTATGCAAAGGAAGGAGTCATGAAAACACTGCTTATCATGGCGGGTGGCACTGGCGGACACGTAATGCCTGCGCTGGCGGTGGCAAAAAACCTGCGCGCAAGGGGGGTAAACATTGTCTGGATGGGTACTGAAAATGGTATTGAGCATGGTTTAGTACCGGATGCAGGCTTCGAGCTAAAACTGGTCCGGGTAAAAGGCATACGCGGGGCCGGCCTGATGCGCGCAATAACCGCGCCATTTGTCTTGCTGGGGGCGGCATTTCAGGCGATGGTAATTATTCTGGGTTGCAAAGCGAATGCCATTTTGGGCATGGGGGGATATGTGTCCGGCCCCGGGGGAATGGTTGGCCGTCTATTCCTGAAACCGTTGGTACTACACGAACAAAATGCGGTGGCAGGGACCACCAACAAATTGCTGGCACCGTTTGCAAGTAGAGTTTTAACTGGCTTTCAGCAGGTGCAGGGATTATCTGAGACGACCTATACTGGCAACCCGGTACGTTCTGAGATTGCTGCCATTGAAGCACCGCAAAAGCGTCTGTCAATACAAAGCAAGGAGTTTAAGGTGCTGGTAATTGGCGGCAGCCAGGGAGCGCAGGTGTTTAATGAGAAGCTGCCCGGATTGCTCAGCGAATTGCAGAACCGCCTGGGTAAAAAGATCCGGCTAAACGTGATCCATCAATGTGGGAAGAATAACCTGGATGATGTTTCACGGTATTACGCCGAGACCGGCCTCAAGTTCGCAGTTCAGGAATTTATCAGTGATATGGCCAATGCGTACAGCGTATCGGATGTGGTTATTTGTCGTGCGGGTGCGATGACGGTATCGGAGGTGGCGGCGGCAGGTGCGGTTGCTGTATTTGTACCCTTGCCCTATGCCATAGATGATCACCAGTTTTATAACGCGAAAGCCATGTCTGAAAACAAAGCCTCACTTTGTTTTCGCCAGGATAGCTTTGAAGCCGGTGAGTGGCTTGACGATGTTCTGGTTTTGGCAAAGGATCGTAGCCGTCTGATTTCGATGGCCACCAGGGCACGTGCTTTCGCCCGGCCCGATGCCACCCGGCAGGCTGCCGATATTTGTCTGGAGGTGCTCAATGCGTGAATTTGTTAAACACATTCACTTTGTGGGCCTCGGTGGTATAGGCATGAGTGGCATAGCCGAAGTGTTACTTGATCAGGGTTACAAAATTTCCGGTTCAGATCTAAATGACGGACCTGTGCTACAACGCCTCGCAGCGAAGGGGGCAATTACCCTGATCGGTCACGCCGAAGAGAATATCCAGGGCGCAGATGTGGTTGTTGTATCAAGCGCCGTTGCCGAATCAAACCCTGAGGTCATGGCGGCACGGGAACAAAAAATCCCCGTGGTTCCGCGTGCGGAAATGCTTGCTGAACTGATGCGTTTCAGGCAGGGCATTGCAATTGCTGGTACACACGGTAAAACCACAACGACCAGTCTGGTTTCAGATGTTCTCATCAAAGCAGGACTTGATCCGACCTTTGTGATTGGTGGTATTGTGGCCAGCCAGGCCTCAAATGCCCGTCTTGGAAGCGGCGAAATTCTGGTTGCTGAAGCAGATGAAAGTGATGCCTCTTTTCTACAGCTAACGCCCATGATCTCGGCCATCACCAATATTGATTCCGATCATATGGAAACCTATGGCAATAGTTTTGAGCAACTCAAACAAACTTTTGTCCAGTTTATTCATCAGTTGCCATTTTATGGCTTAGCCATTATTTGTAACGACGATCCGGTAGTTCGGGAAATTGCCGGAAAACTAAACCGGCGAACAGTGACCTTTGGTTTGAGCGACGGGGCTGAAATTCAGGCGGTAAATCTTCGTCAGCGTGGTTTGAAGACAGAATTTGAGGTGATTCGATTCGGTGAACACGTCGGCCACTTTACGCTCTCGATGCCGGGCCAGCATAACGTGCTTAACGCGCTGGTTGCAATTTCCGTTGCCCATCAACTGGGGTTGAAGGATGAAGACGTGCGTAGCGCCCTGGCGGAATTTAAAGGTATTGGACGTCGTTTCGAACAGCTTGGCAAGTTGAAGCTGCCCGGGGGTGGAAAAGTAGAGGTCATAGACGATTACGCACACCATCCGCGCGAGTTGGCGGCGACCTTTGCAGCGGCTGGTCTGGCCTGGCCGGATAAACGTATTGTGTGTCTATTTCAACCACATCGCTACAGCCGAACCGAAGCCTTGCTCGATGATTTTGCACAGGTATTGAGCAGCCAGCCAAACCTTATTTTGCTTGAAGTCTACCCGGCGGGTGAGCAGTCAAATCAGGCAGCCGATGGCCGCGCGCTTTCCCATGCCATTCGCGCACGTGGCGGTGAGGTAGTGTTTAGCGAGGATTTCAAGCAGGCCACAACCGTTTTACTTCATCAGTTGCAGGATAAGGATGTGCTCCTGTGTTTGGGTGCGGGTGATATCGGCCGTTATGCACGTACTATCGTGAGGGAAGGACTATGCACACCATAATGCAAAGATCATTGCAAAGCCATCTTGAGGGCATAGAAGGTGTTCTGCTACGTGATGAACCGATGAACAGGCATACCTCGTGGCGCGTGGGCGGCAAGGCTGAGATGTTTTACGTTCCGACAGATAAGGCATCACTGGTGCAATTGATGTGTCAGTTACCGGGCAATGTGCCTGTGTTCTGGTTCGGGCTGGGCAGCAACCTGCTGGTACGTGACGCGGGTATACCAGGAATGGTGGTATGTACTTTCAAAGGGATGGATGAAATTGAGCGTGTCGATACAGAAAGTATTTACGCACAGGCGGGGGTGGCCAGCGCCAAACTCGCTAAGTATTGCGCCAGGCATGGGTTGGAAGGGGCCGAGTTTCTGGCGGGTATTCCAGGGAGTTTCGGGGGTGCGGTGGCAATGAATGCAGGTGCCTTTGGTGGCGATACCTGGTCGATGATTGAGCGAATCGAATGCCTGGATCGGGACGGTAATATTAACTGGTTTGATAAAAGTGAAATCTCTTATCAGTATCGCCACGTTGATTTGCCGGAGAACAACTGGATAGTGGGTGCCCAGATTAAGCTTAAGGCGATCAAGGGTCTCGATCTCGGCCGGCGGATTCGAGAACTATTGAAAACGCGTGGACACTCTCAGCCGGTACAAAGTGCAAATGCCGGTTCGGTTTTTAAGAACCCTGAAAATGATTTTGCTGCGCGCCTGCTTGAAGAAGTAGGTATGAAAGGGGTATCTACAGGGGGTGCGGAGTACTCAGGCAAACACGCTAATTTCATTATCAATAAAGGTTCTGCAACGGCTGACGATATTGAATCGTTGATTAAACTCGGCCAAAAATCTGTTGAGCAGCGTTTTGGTATCAGGCTTGAACCCGAAGTGCGCATTGTTGGCCGAAGTAAACCATTTGAGACGGGTGAGGGAAGTGACCCAGGCAATGACTAAAGCAATGCACATTGATTCCACCACAATCCCAACTCTTCGAGTCGATCCGAAGTGGAAACTCGTTGTGGGGCTTATCGGCCTGCTTATCATGCTTGGCCTGGTTGTTTTACTGATCACAGATGGCCTGTATAACCCGCGCCAATTCAATATCAGTAAAATATCACTGACGGGTGACGCAGCTCACGTTGACAGAGACAGCCTGCGTCAGTCGGTTGTTGAGATGATTGATGGTAACTATTTCTCCCTGGATGCGAACAAAATCATCAAAGCGCTGCATACCCTGCCGTGGGTGGAAAAAGTACGTTTGCGCCGTCAGTGGCCGGACACCCTGATGGTCGATATTGAAGAGTTCCAGCCAATTGCTTTATGGGGCGAGGACAAATGGCTGACAACCACGGGCAAACTGGTTGCCTTGCCTTTACCTCCCAATGTCGCACTTCCCCGACTAAGCGGTCCGTCCAGTGAAGTTGATCAGCTATGGCCAAAATATCAGAAATGGGCCTCTTTGTTTGCGCGTAACGGTCTTCGATTGAGTAAGCTGAATTTAAGCCCTCAGCATTTGTACACGCTGGACCTTGAATACACCACCCGGCTTGAGAACGCCGTTAAGGGCTTTACGATGATCCTTTCGGAGGCCAATGCGGATTCGCAGCTCAATGCTTTTCTGGAAAGTCGACGCCAGGCCCTGATTGAGTATCCGGGTTTGATTAAGGCCGTCGACTTACGTTATCCGAGTGGATTTTCAGTCAGCCTCTATGAACCCGAAAAACTGGTGAAAACCGATAAATAGACCATGGTAAAGAAAACAGACAATAACCTGATAGTTGGCCTGGATATTGGAAC
>JAAELZ010000737.1 GCA_024226105.1 Pseudomonadota bacterium
ATACTGGCAGGGCGTAACATTCCAGCGTCCAGGTTGATTTTGATGCTGATAGCCTATGCTGCATTAACTGAAATATTGCAGCATTTTGTTCCGGGGCGAAGCTTTTCAGTACTCGATTGGGTGGCGGATAGCCTGGGTGTATTGGTGGCCGTATTGACCGGTCTGTATGTGATGGAGCATTTTCAGCTCCTTACGCTAAAACCAGATTGAACAGGCAGCAAAACTGTATTGGCACCGCGGCCCGAATAATAAAACAGGGTGGCGTGGTCGCCTATCCAGCCGAAGCCTGCTTTGGCCTGGGATGCGACCCGCGCAATAAAAAAGCGGTTGAGCGCATTCGAGAGCTGAAAAATCGCCGCCCCGGGCAGGGTTTCATACTGGTATCAGATTCACTCGAACGTTTGTTACCCTATCTTGACTGGAATTCGCTTGCACCCCGGCGACGTGAAAAAATCAGTGCCAGTTGGCCCGGGCCGGTCACCTGGTTGATTCCGGCTTTACCGAAGGTGGGGCCGGAACTCATCGGGCAGCATACTACGCTCGCCGTAAGGGTATCGGCGTTTGAAACGCTGCGTACCTTATGTGCAACTGCGCAGTCTGCCTTGCTCTCTAGCAGTGCCAATTACCAG
>JAAELZ010000738.1 GCA_024226105.1 Pseudomonadota bacterium
CGTTGTATATTGGCTTTGGCTTTTTCGATTTCCTTGCCAAGTCGCGCAAGCTCCGCATCCTTGTCAATCAGGCCCGCCAGGGGAATCAGAACCTTTAAGTCGCCGATCAGGGCTACGGCCGACTCCGGCGCTTTGCTTTCATCGTCCAGCACCGTTACCCGGCTTACCCGCCCGACAAACTTTAACAGGTTCAAATGCGTCTCGACCGCGCCCCTGTCTGCCTCTGAAGCATTCACAAGATAAACCTCCAGCAACTTGCCCGGCGCGATATCCATTTCCCCACGAATTTTGCGTATGCTCAGAATAAATTCCTGCACCCATTTAATACCCGCCTCAGCTTCGGGATTAATTTTTTCAGTTTGCGCGACCGGGAAGGCCTCCAGCATGATGGTGCCCGCCTCTTTGCCGGCCAGAGGGGCGACCTTGTGCCAGATTTCTTCAGTAATAAAAGGCATCACCGGGTGCGCCAGTCGCATCGCCGTTTCCAGCACACGCACCAGGGTTCGGCGCGTGCCCGCTTTGATATCGGCCGGGGTATCATCACTGTTTAATACCGGTTTGCACAATTCCAGGTACCAGTCGCAATACTCGTTCCAGACAAACTCATAAATAGCCGTTGCAGAGCGGTCAAAGCGATAGCTTTCAAAACCGCGCGTTACTTCAGCTTCGGCATGTTGCAGTCGGGAAATGATCCACTTATCCACCAGTGTCAGCCGGTAATTATCATGATTAGTCGCGCAATCTTCACCGTCGGTATTCATCAGCACAAAGCGCGCCGCATTCCAGATTTTATTGCAAAAATTTCGATAACCTTCGATACGCCCGGTTGAGAAATTGATGTCGCGCCCCGTGGTCGCCATGGCGGCAAAGGTAAAACGCAGGGCATCGGTTCCATAGGCCACAATACCGTCGGGGAAATCCTCTCTGGTTTGCTGAGCAATCTTTTCACGTAAGTGCGGCTGCATCAAACCCTGGGTACGTTTTTCCAGTAACGCTTCCAGCTCAATGCCATCGATCAGATCAATCGGATCCAGCACATTTCCCTTGGATTTGGACATCTTCTGGCCGTGTGAATCACGCACCAGGCCGTGGATATAGACTTCGTGAAAAGGAATTTCCTCCATGAATACCACGCCCGCCATAATCATGCGCGCCACCCAGAAAAAGATAATGTCAAACCCGGTCACCAGCACACTGGTCGGGTAGAACTGCTTTAAGCGCCCGGTTTGCTCAGGCCAGCCCAGGGTCGAAAATGGCCACAGCGCGGAACTGAACCAGGTATCCAGTACATCGTCATCCTGACGCAAGACCAGCCCTGCATCCAGCTGGTATTTTTCCCGCACGGCCTGCTCAGACTCGGCCACGTAGACATTACCCTCTTCATCATACCAGGCCGGAATACGATGCCCCCACCAGATTTGGCGTGAAATGCACCAGTCTTCGATGTTCTCCAGCCACTGGAAATAGGTATTTTCCCAGTTTTCCGGCACAAATTTTATTTTGCCGTTACGCACCACTTCTATGGAAGGGTCGGTAATCACAGCTTTGCCACCCGGCCTGCCGTCCTGCTGCTGATCTCGGGTTAAATCCACGTACCACTGATCAGTCAAATACGGTTCCACCACCGCCCCGCTGCGATCCCCGCGCGGCACCATCAGGGTGTGCGCATCGATTTTTTCAATCAAATTCTGCGCCTGTAAATCCTCCACCGCGAGCTTGCGGCAATCGTAACGATCCAGACCCACATATTTCGGGTCGATCAGCTCACCCTCGTCTTCTTCATTGGCACGAATTTGTGCATTATCGTTAAAAATATTGATCAGGCCGGCGTGTTTTTGTGCCTGCATTTCGGCGCTGTGCCGGTGCCGTTTCCAGACTTGATAGTCGTTAAAATCATGCGCCGGAGTAATTTTTACGCAGCCCGTGCCAAACGCCGGATCTACGTATTCGTCTTTAATGATCGGGATAACACGATTCGTCAGCGGCAGACGAACCGATTTACCCGCCAGCTTCGTAAAACGCTCATCATCCGGATGCACCGCCACCGCCGCATCACCCAGCAAGGTTTCCGGGCGCGTGGTCGCAACCACCAGAAATTCATCACTGTCAACAATCGGGTAGCGAATGTGCCACATCGAGCCCTGCTCTTCCTCGGAAATCACTTCCAGGTCAGACAAGGCGGTATGCAGCACCGGGTCCCAGTTCACCAGGCGCTTGCCACGATAAATAATACCCATATCGTGCAGGCGTACGAACACTTCTTTTACCGCATCGCTCAAGCCTTCGTCCATGGTAAAGCGCTCGTGCTCCCAGTCAACGGAAGCACCCATACGGCGCAGTTGTCTGGTAATCGTGCCGCCCGATTCGGCTTTCCACTGCCACACCTTCTCGGTAAACGCTTCGCGCCCGTAATCATGGCGAGTCTTGCCTTCCTGATTGATCAGGCGTTCGACCACCATCTGGGTTGCGATGCCGGCATGATCCATGCCTGGCTGCCAGAGTGTATTGTCGCCTTTCATACGGTGAAAACGAATCAGCGTATCCATGATGGTATCCTGAAACGCGTGCCCCATGTGCAGCCTTCCGGTGACATTGGGGGGCGGAATCATAATGCAGTAGGGATCGCCCTGGCCGGAGGGCTCAAAATGGCCCTGATCTTCCCAGTAGTGGTACCAGTTTTGTTCGATTTCGGCAGGTTGGTAGGATTTTGCGAGGCTCATTACGTCTATCAGATATAAGATTTAAAGGAGATGCCCGAAGAGAGGCATGGCTTAATTCAGCCGAATTTCGTGTAAATTTTGTTCCGCACCGGCTGCCCGCCAGGCAGCATAGCGCTTTCGAGCGGCATTTTTATGTGCCGGGTCTGAAGAAACCAGCTCAGCAACGCGCTCAAACTGGTCTCCCTGAGGCGTTTCTTCCGTTTGCATGTTGACCAGCATATCAAAACCTTGCGGGTTGCTAAGGGTGTGGCCAATAGAGATTTTTGTCAGTGGGTCGGCCGCTTCAGCGCTCTGGGCCAACGCATGCGGTATAAAATTGGCATCAGAAGAAGTCCATAGCAGAGTATCCAGGAGCTGTGACTGGGCAGGCGAACCGGTTAAAACAAATATGCGCAGACCTGCCTGACAGGCCTTATTCAACAGGCGACAGGTATAGTGTGCAATCGCCTGTGGCTCTGCCTGATCCAGCAGGTAATAATCGACCCGCGATGTCATGATCCCAGGGGAACTCTGATTAAATCCGGGCGAAGCAGATTGTGGCTGAAAAATCTGCTATCAAGGCATAAATCACACAAAATAGCACCGCTATTGCGTAGATTTAAAACGCCGAGGGCAGGGTTTTGAGGCGCCGGATGTGAGTTCATGGTTTGATCAGTGCTTCCCCAGGTTGTCGAGCAAATACTGCATCAACAAGCCAACCGGGCGGCCCGTGGCGCCTTTCGACGACCCGCTCTTCCAGGCGGTACCGGCGATATCCAGGTGCGCCCACTTGTAATCTTCAGCAAAACGCTGCAAAAAGCAGGCCGCCGTGACGGCACCGGCAAATCGCCCGCCTATGTTTGCCAGATCGGCGAAATTGCTCTTCAGCTGTTGCTGGTATTCCTCCCAGACAGGTAAACGCCAGGCGCGATCACCCACCGTATCACCCGCCGCCAACAGTGCCTCAGCGAGTGCATCGTCATTACTAAACAGTCCACTTGCCTGCTGGCCGAGTGCGACCATGCAGGCACCGGTCAAGGTTGCAATATCGATCACCACGGCAGGTTTAAACTTCTCAACGTAGGTCAACGCATCACACAATATCAGCCGGCCTTCAGCGTCGGTATTGAGAATTTCAATGGTCAGGCCTTTCATGCTGGTGACCACATCACCGGGTTTATTCGCCGCACCATCCGGCAGGTTTTCACTGCTTGCCACCACGCCCACAACATTGACCGGCAGCTTCAACTCACCCAGCGCGCGCATCACACCCAATACGCTCGCACCGCCGCACATATCGTATTTCATCTCATCCATGGCCGCTGCCGGTTTGATGGAAATGCCCCCGGCATCGAAGGTCAAACCCTTGCCGACCAGCACCACAGGGGCCTGGCCTTTGTCGCCACCATTGTATTCCAGGGTAATGAGTTTGGCGGGTTCACGGCTGCCTTTGGAGACTGACAGCAAGGCGCCCATACCCAGTTTTTTCATCTTCGCCTCATCCAGCACGGTAACCGGCATGGCGTATTTCCTGCCAATTGCCCGGGCCGTCTTGGCCAGATAGGTCGGCGTGCATACATTGCCCGGCATATTTGCCAGATTTTTAGTCAGATTCGTGCCTTCACCTATCGCCTGCCCAATTGCCACGTGGCGTTGCACCGCCCCTTTGTCTTTTTCATTTTCAATCAATAAAGTGAATTTTGCAGGCGCTTTGGTTTTTTCCCGGCTGTTCTTTTTTTCCACTTCACCTTTTGTTTCGATATAACAATACTGGTTCGCGTAGGCTGCTTCAACCAGTAACTGAGTGAATTGCGCCTGCTCATCAAGCGGGTCATCAGCATCCGGTCCGGCAAAATCTGCCGGAGATACAGCCACCTGCTCTATCTTGCGCCGCGACAGGCTGGACATGATGTGCCCGAGCAGTTTGCGCGTTTTGGCTTTCGTCAGCTTTTCAACATCACCCAGGCCCACCACCATCAACTGCTTGCAGTTCATGCCATAGGGCTCAAACAGAACATCGATATGTTCCCGACTCGCATCCAGCTGCTTACGTTTAATCAAGCCACTCAGGTTTTTGTCACAAGCTGTGTCAACGGCTTGTCCAAAGGAAGAAAGTACGATTGACTTCTTTTGCTGCCTGACAAATATAATCAAGCAAGTTTCGTCTATCTCATTGACGGGTTGACGGGTAACTGAAAACTTCATGAATTCTCCAGGCTGCAAATTCCAAATGTGACAATGATTGAGGTAAAATCAATCGGGTTAGCGGGTGTTTATTAAAACCCGACGGCGGCTCGGGGGTTTTTAGCATTGCCCAAACAGGCCAAATTATATCAAAGAGGCTCGCGCGGCCTTTACATTATTGCGGATAATTAGAGTGAGATTACGTATTTTCAATATCATGGTACAACCCGGGCAGGCAAATGCCGGGCAGAACTCCAAAGATTGGAAATATCGGGCATGATCAATTCACGCTTCCATCCAGTATCAGGGTACAGGCCGTGATTATACATCGTGCTTTTGTGCGTGAAGTTCTGCAAACCATCGGCGCCGTCATGGCCATTCTGGTCTCGATCTTTCTAGCTATCCGCGTGGTCAAAATCCTTCAGGATGCGGTGGAAGGCGATGTACCGCTGGAAAGCATCTTTACCATTCTGATACTCAAGCTCATCACGCACTTTAACATCATCATTCCACTGGTCATGTTTGTCTCGGTTTTGCTGGTACAAAACCGCTGGTCACGCGACAATGAAACAATCGTCATCAAAGCCTGTGGCGTGAGCGCTAAAACATTCCTGAAACCCGCGTCTATCCTGGTACTGATCATGGGCATCATTACCGGCCTGTTTTCCCTTTATCTTGGCCCGCTATCTGCCCATATCGGCAAAAATATTGAAATTGATTTTCGCAACCGCTCAGATATTTCCGGCGTGGTTCCAGGTGTTTTTACCGAAACCCGTAGCGGGCAGGGAGTATATTTTGTCGAAGCATTTAATCAGGACATAAAACAATATAAAGATGTTTTTGTCTATAACGGCGGTGAAAAAGAGGGTGTCGTCGTCGCGAATAACGGCTTCAAAAC
>JAAELZ010000739.1 GCA_024226105.1 Pseudomonadota bacterium
AATCGCTTGTCCATCCAACGTATGGGCACCCAGTTCCCATAGTTTGGTATGCGCGCCACCGCCGAGCGGCATATCCAGCATCTGATTAAAATCGCAATCAAAGACATTACCCTGCCAGTCCACACTGATCAGCTGTCGGCACATCAGGTTGCGAACCGTACAGGGGTTAAAATTCTCCACCAGCAGAGAAAGATAAGATTCAAGCTGACCGCTGCGGCTCAGGTAGTGTTCAAAGCGCTTGATGGGCAGATTGGTGATCGTGAGTAACCTGGAGAACTCAATACCAAAATCATCTTTCAGGCGTGTTTTATAGTCCTGTTCCAGAGCTATTTGTGCGGGTGGCAGAAAAGCGCCACCCGGGTTATAGACCAGATCAAGCGGTAGCTCAGGGTCGTATCCGTATCCGGCCTTATTCAATTTGCGCAAGGCGTCGATGCTTTTGGCAAACACACCTTTGCCACGTTGTTGCTCAACATTCTCCCGTGTATAGCAGGGCATGGAGCTGACCAGATGAATTTTATTCTCAGCGTACCACCCGGCGAGCTCTTTAAAGCCGGGTTCCATCAGGATGGTGAGATTACAGCGGGAAATAATGTTTGTGCCCTGGTTCTGGAAGGCTTTTATGAACTTGCGAAAATGCGGGTTCATTTCGGGTGCGCCACCGGTCAGGTCCACAGAGCGAATGTCTGCTTGTTCCGCCCAGGCAAGAATTCGCTGCATGGTTTCCCAATTCATTAATTCTGTGCGTTTTGGTCCGGCCTCAACATGACAGTGCTCACAGGCCTGGTTGCACAGGTAACCGAGATTGATCTGTAAATCGTTTAGTTGTGTACGTTGTAAATCGGGTAAATCGTGCGATTGAAGCGTTTCAGAAAAATTGTGGCGTACGCGAATATCCATGGAGTTTATCGTGACAGGGGTTAATGGTTATTTAGTCAAAAAATTGCTCATCAAGTTCAACTTAGCATGAAAATGCCACAGGAGTATCACGTGATGCCACAGGAACCAGGGCGCTTCATTCCAATATTTTATCTTTATATCGGCAAAGGTGTTCCACTGGGCATTCTGCGCATTTGGGCTTGCGCGCCAGGCAGGTATAGCGCCCATGCAGGATCAGCCAGTGGTGCGCATCCAGCATAAATTCATCAGGAATGGCTTTTAGCAGTTTGTTTTCGACCGCGCGCACGGTTTTCCCAGGTGCCAGGCCGAGGCGGTTGCTGACCCGGAAAATATGTGTATCAACCGCCATAGTATGCTGGCCGAAGGCCGTATTGAGCACCACGTTGGCAGTTTTTCTGCCCACACCCGCGAGTGCTTCAAGATCTTTGCGGTTATCCGGCACCTCTGCACCGTGTAGCCGGATCAGATCCTCACACAGCTTGATTATGTTTTTTGCCTTGGTATTGTATAGGCCGATGGTTTTAATGTAATTCTTCAAGCCGGCTTCACCAAGTGCCAGAATGGCCTGAGGGGTGTTGGCAACGGGGTATAGTTTATCGGTGGCTTTGTTCACCGAAATATCGGTAGCCTGGGCTGATAGCACCACCGATACCAGTAACTCAAATACACTGCCATAGTGGAGTTCGGTCTGCGGCTTTGGATTGTTTTCACGAAAAATCGTGAACAGTTCTATAACATCCGTTTTTTTCATGTTTTTCTCATCTTGCGTTTTACCGCTTCCAGGATGGCCTGTTGTCGAGCGTTCTGATCGAGTTTGGCCGGTTCTGGTTTTTCTCCAGCTTGACTACTCAGGCGCAACTGACGCCGTTCAAAACGCGTTTTCCCCAGGCTTATATCGTCCGGGGAATAACCCGGCCAGTCGCTTTGGGGTTCTACTTCTGTTTCGAGCGGGCGCATTTTTATACAATCGGTGGGGCACACGGGCAGACACAGTTCACAGCCCGTACAGTAATCTTGAAAAATGCTATGCATTAACTTGTTTGCTCCGACAATGGCGTCTACCGGGCAGACTTTGATACACAGTACACAGCCGATGCATTTCTCCTCAATAATAAAAGCCAGGGCTTTTGCCTGAAACTCACCAAATTCCGGGTCCAGTGGCAATGCGGGTTGCCCGCTGAGGGTGGACAACTTCTCAATAGTAACGGCACCACCGGGCGGGCACTGGTTGATATTTGCCTCACCCCGGCTTATAGCCACGGCGTAATCTTTACAGCAGGGGTATGAGCAACGCTGACACTGGGTTTGTGGCAGGCAGGTGTTTATCGCGCTTACACTTAGTTTAATCATGCCTTGCCAGGAGGCTGGACTGAATGTTCAGGCATTCTCCAGATCAGAGAAATGCTTCTCAACCCAGGCGTCAAGCTGAGCCAGAATCTGAGCCTGGGATTCATTTTCTGCTTCGGTTTCACCCATCGCTGCAAAATAATCATCCAGTGTAAACTGACAACCAAACTCTCCGTCGATCAGTTTTTGTGCGACATAACCCTGCCACTCAGCGGTTTGAACCTCATTTAATAAATCTGGCCAGTTGCGACCAAGATAGCGGGCATACAAACTCTGCAGGCGCTCATCCTGAAAGGGCGGGACCCAACTTACACGATCTTCAGGAGAGCGTACCAGTACCTGATCACAAATCTTACGTTCATTGCGGGTGATAAACCCCTGGTACAGTGCGCCGTCAGTATCCTGCGTGGGCGGGGCCGCTTGTGAAGCGGTTTTGTATATCTGATGAATTTTGGCTTCCAGGCCTTCAAAATACAAAACTCGCTGGCGATTAGCTTCAACTTGTTTAAGATTGATTTGCCATTTTTCGGCACGCTCGGTGCTCAAGGTGTTCATGGGCGCCAGTGCAGGTGATTTATTGATATGCACGCCTTTTAGAGCAACCCTCTCGTAACCTTCGGGCAAGTCATCCTTTTTAGTGAACAGCTTTTCGCCAATTTGTGCGGCATCCTGGTTAAACAGTTCAAACGGGTTCTGGCGCAAATCAAATACGATAATTTCATTTTTGTTGCGCGGATGTGTGCACAGCGGCATCACCGGTGCAATGCAGCCTATGGTAGACGGGTACATGCCGCTGATATGCAGTATTGCAGGTTTCTCAACCAGGTTCAGTAGCTTTGCCGGTTCAGCTTTGCGCCGAAAGCTAAAATAGTACTCGTAGAGTTTTTCCTGCTTTTCCCTGATCAGTTTAGCCAGACCGAGTGTTGCGCGCACATCTGCGAGTGCATCGTGTGCATTGCCATGTTCAATATCGTTGGCGATTGACAGATCTTCCAGTCGAAAACTGGGAATGCCCGGCTCGCG
>JAAELZ010000740.1 GCA_024226105.1 Pseudomonadota bacterium
AGATGGTTGGGCTGATAACCAGGGACCATATGGATGCAGGCAACCTCGATGGAATCCCAGCCCCGCCGGCTCGCCTGCCAGCCGATTGGTGTAGTGGTAGCGCGTTCCGCTGAACCGGACAGGCGAGGCGTATCGAATCCTGCAAAATGGATGGCGTCTTTTTTTACCACACGCGCACCGGGCATCAGGCGAAAATCAAAATAAACCTGAACCCCCGGCCCGGCCCGATCGACTTCAAGCATGGCACCCGCCAGGTTGTCCAGTGCATCGCTGCCAGGCGCTTCCAGCGGTTTTTGAGAACCGGTTATGATGACGGGTATATCAATCGTTGGTAGCAAAAAAGCCAGCGCACTGGAAGTGTAGGCGAGCGTGTCCGTGCCGTGTACGAATATAATCGCATCGGCCTGTTTGTGTTTCAGGCACAGATTCGCCATGGCTTCCCAGTCTGAGGGCACGATATTCGCGCTATCAAGTAGTGGTGCTGTCTCCGTCAGAGACCAGTTAATTGTATCAATCTGATTTTTGTACTTGTCGGACGCACCAAACAAAACCTCCAGACGTGCCGCCAGGTCGGGTGCGGGCTCCAGGCCGTGCTCTCCGGCCCGCATGCCGAGCGTGCCGCCGGTGTAAATAATGTGAAGTTGAAGGGGCAAAGGCTTAAGCTATAATAGCGATGAAAAATTAGTACATGGAAGGCGTTGGGCAACCCCCTTCTCGCTGACGGGTGCATCGCACGTATTGTACTGGTGCGCTCCAGATTATGCTCTAAATTTATGATCATGGGTCTGGGGATTCTCAACGGATCGAAAATTACCAGACTGATAAACACAGAAAATGAACCCAATAAAACTTACTGAATACAGCCATGGTGCAGGTTGTGGCTGCAAAATTTCACCGGCAACGCTGGATAGAATTTTATCCAGTGCCCGGCCACAACAGCACAGTAAAAACTTACTGGTTGGTAACGAAAGTAAAGATGACGCGGCGGTGTATGATCTCGGTAATGGGTCGGGTTTGATCAGTACCACGGATTTCTTTATGCCGATTGTAGATGACCCCTTTGTGTTTGGGCAGATTGCGGCAACCAATGCGATTAGTGATGTGTATGCGATGGGCGGAAATCCCGTGATGGCAATCGCTATTTTTGGCTGGCCGCTTGAAAAGCTGAGTGAGGAAACCGGGCAGAAGGTAATCGAGGGCGGCCGCTATGCCTGTCAACAGGCCGGTATGAGCCTTGCTGGTGGGCACAGCATCGATGCGCCTGAACCCATTTTCGGGCTGGCGGTTTCCGGCCTGGTCGAGTTGCGTTATTTACAGCAGAATAATACGGCGAAGGCGGGTGATCGGCTTTTTCTGACCAAAGCAATTGGCGTGGGTATTTTGAGCACCGCACAAAAGCAAAAGAAAATTGCCGATGAACACGCGCTGATTGCCACTCAGTCAATGTGTCAGCTCAACAGTATTGGCGCGCTGATAGCAAAAGTCCCGGGCGTCAATGCAATGACGGATGTCACCGGCTTTGGCCTGGGCGGGCACTTGCGCGAGATGTGTGAAGGCAGCGGGGTCCGGGCAGAGATTGAGTACACCGCCCTACCTCTACTACCCGAAACCTTGCGCTATTTGAAAATGGGTTGTTCGCCGGGGGGTGCCTTGCGTAATTACGAAAGCTACGGTGAGCAAATTGGGGAGATGAGTGCCGAACAACAGGCCATTGTCTGTGATCCTCAGACCAGTGGTGGTTTGTTGATCAGTGTTGCTGAGGATGCGTTAGTGCAATTTGCTGCACTGTGTGAAGATAACGATCTGAGCCTGAATCCTATTGGACGTTTATATCCTCAAGCAGATGAGCACCCGTTAATCCACCTGGTTTAAATATTATCATCGTCTGCTGGCTGAACTTTAACCGGCTTTTAACGTCTCAATGAATTCACAAGCGATAGCATCATGAGGCCTGAAATATGCTAAAAACAAAAATCCTTCTGAGTACCTTTGTACTGTTTTCAAACCTGGGTTTCGCCGCCGGCAATGCCGATGTTGTAAACGCTCTGGCGCGTAATACCGCCCCCGGCGAATGGAGCTTTCGGGTTACCGTGTCACACCCGGATACCGGTTGGGAGGATTATGCCGATGGTTGGGATATTGTGCTGCCCGATGGAACGGTGGTCAAACCGGCTGCAAAAGAAGAATTCACCCGTACCCTGTGGCATCCGCACGTAAATGAACAGCCCTTCACGCGCTCACAGGGGGGGGTTAAAATTCCTGCTGGTGTGAACCAGGTAACGGTTCGCGCGCACGATAAACGAGATGGTTTTGGCGGAAAAACAGTAATCGTTACTTTACCGTAGGAATCCTGTGAGCACAGGCAAAGCCCGCCGCGAATCAACCGCGCGGCTTTAACATTAATTTCCACCACGACGGTTTCTGGTCTTTCTCCAGCGCCCATTCCACCAGGTCGATCGGGGGTTGCCTGGATAAAGTCCATTTAGGCAGTACGGTTGAGCCACTGCTGCCGCAGGAAGCGCCCATTTTTTTTGGGTGATAGATTTTCAGCAAACTGGGGCTGTTTAGATCATCGGTATAGACCACACCACAATATTCTGCATCGTGCTCTTTGCGTAGAAATAAATCCATCCGGCCGAGCGCCTGTTCAAGCTTATTCTTACTGACCGGGTTTGCCGGCAGCTCGCTTCCAACTTCATACAGATACCAGCCATCGTCGGCATCCAGGCTAAGCCAGAGCCTGTCGAGTTGTGGCCAGCGTAATACACCGCTCATGCGGCCGGTATAGGTTTGCAAAAACAGATTATCGGATATCAATTCATTCAATTGCTTCGATTAATTTCGCCTGACGAAAACCGCGTGGCAGGAATTTCCC
>JAAELZ010000741.1 GCA_024226105.1 Pseudomonadota bacterium
CACGCTGGAATATTTCACGCCTTGGCCGATCTTCAATTTTGACTGGAAAATACCGGTGGCGGTGCGGATGCGCTGCTGTTCCAGTGCCTCGCCGATCAGTTTCGCCTTCGGGGTTGCGCCCAGCACCAGTTTCCAGGCATCGGAGACCATATTTTTCGATGAATCCGTAGCCGGTTCCTCAGCTGTCGCGTCTTCCGCCTCAGGTGCGGGCTCAGGATCCGTAGCGGGTTTCCAGCTCTCCGGTATATACTGAATCGGGTTGAGGTAACTTGACAGGCCGGGCGGGCGCAATGAAGGGTTAAATTCCGCCAACGAAACCAGGTCCAGCTTTTCAACCACCTTGCGGGCCAGCTCCCCGGATTTCAATACCTGGACCTCGGCCATAATGGCCTTGTAGTTTCCGGTCGAAATACCCGCTACAACCGCCTCGATATCAACAATCTGGGGTTTATTCACGCCGATCAAAACGGTGGAAGTGGCGGTATAGCGCAGCGGTTTCTGATGCAGTATGATCAGGCCCACAGCGATGATAAATAGTGCGACGGTCAACAATAAACGCCGCCGGAACCAGAGCGCGTGAAAGACTTCAAACAGCGATATCTCGTTTTCGCTCTCGTCCGGGAAACCCGCCTGTTCCCGCATCAAATTTGTATTTTCATTCATCCTGAATTACTAAAATAAGCGTTCGGTCACGCGAATAATATCGCCCGGCCTGACAAAATCGTTCAGCTCCAGCTTCACTTCCTCGCCCTCCGGGTTATCTTTTCGCTTCACCATGACGTATTTTTTCCGGGCTCGATAACTGAACCCTCCGGCAATCGCCACCGCGTTTAAATAGGTGATGCCTTCAACAAAGGGGTAGGAACCTTTCGAAGAGATTTCGCCAATGATGTAATAAGGCCTGAAATTAAGCACTTCAATGCTCACGCGCGGGTTTAGCAGGTAATCAGGTTTGAGTTTGCTGACAATAACACCGGTTAACTCAGGGATGGTTAAACCCGACGCCTGGAGGCCGTCAATGTAGGGCATCACGAAACGCCCCGAGCCGTTGATGGTATATTCCCCGCTTAAATCAGCCTGATTGAATACCGAAATGGAGAGCTTGTCCCCCGCGCCAAGCCGGTAATTAGCTTGCGACGTGTCGCCTTCAGCCGCATGCAGGGAGCCGGCCAGCAACACCGCAAGCACCAGAGTTTTGAACAGGAAAAAAGATCGAATCATTGATCAACAAACTAATAAAGTTCCAGCCTGAGCGCGCGAACACACCCAATATTTCGAGCATAGTTTAACAGCGATGCCCTTACCAGTGCGCACCTAAATTGAGCAAAACCCGATTGTTGGTGTATTCCTGTAGTGCAATATCAGACTCACGATATTCATGACG
>JAAELZ010000742.1 GCA_024226105.1 Pseudomonadota bacterium
ACGATCAACAGATCCGGTTCCTGGCGAATGGCTGTTTCAATCTGGCTGATCTGCCGGGCTGCGTCGGCCTGACCGTCAAGAACCTGCAATTCCACGTCAGGAACCTTGGCCCACAACTCTTCCATCAACTTATTTTGGGCAGCGCGATACGGCTCGCCGAAGTTAGCTTGACTGAAAATCACCAACTTATCTGCTGCAAAACTTTGATTGAACGAAAACAGACACATCAGCGCCAATGTGATAACCAACACTTTCTTCAACATAGTAAAACCTCCTGTACTCTGGTCGTTGTTACGATGTTAATATCCATGTTTAGCATGGATACCCATGACCGGCATGCGTCGTGACAACGAGTTTGTGATAATGAACCATCTTCAGCAATGAACGCGTACCAATCCCGCGTATCAATCGGGCAAGGCGAACTTGCATCTTCAACCTGCCCTCTATTAGGTAATACATGGCTATTTGCCGGCGTTACCGCATACTACCTAAACTGTAAAAACCGTACTATCATGGTCCTTAGGAAAGCGTATGAAATAACTTCCCGTTTTTGACCTCACCCCCGGTCCCTCTCCTACAAGGAGAGGGGAGTTACTCCCTCTCCCTTTGGGAGAGGGTTGGGGTGAGGGGAACATGGGAAGTTATTAAATTCTCATTCCTTACCAGCATGCGTCGTGACAACGAGCTTGTGATAATGAACCATCCTCATCAATGCACGCGTACCAATCCCGCGTATCAATCGGGCAAGGCAAACTTGCACCTTTAACCTGCCCTCTATTAGGCAGTACATGGCGATTTACCGGCGTTACCGCATACTCCCTAAACTGTAAAAACCTTTAGCGTTAACTTTTTTGGCGTTTTTGCTGGGAAGCCACCGCCAACAGAATAATCACGGCCATAACGACCCGTTGAACATTGAAATCGACATTATTCAACCCCAGAATATTGGTCAGAATCCCAACAATTAACGCGCCGATAACGGTACCATGAACGGTGCCGACCCCGCCTGCCAGACTGGTGCCGCCGATGGCGGCCACTGAGATCACATCCAACTCCATGCCGATGCCGTTGTTGGGATCGCCGGTCGTTGTGCGGGCAGCCATTAAAATTCCGGCAACCCCGGCCATCACGCCCATCAACGTATAGACGGCGACTCGAATCGTCTTAATCGGCAAACCGGCATATTGGGCGGCCTGGGCATTATCGCCCACAGCCCTCACGTAGCGACCGAATACGGTTTTATGGAGCAGAATTCCAAAAATGATGGCCGCTACCAGAAATGTCCCCAGCATGAAGCCTTTACTGGAAAACCAATCGCCAAATCGTCCCGCCACATCATCGCCAAGCCCTAAGCCGACACGTTCGTTGTTGACGATCCAACGCGTTAATCCCCGCAAGCCAATCATGCCGGCCAGCGTCACGATAAAGGGCTGAATATTGAAGTAGGCGATAATCAGACCCTGAGTACAGCCGACCAGCGCCCCCGCCAATAACGTCAGCAGGATCGCGATGGCAATATGCAGCGGGGCGCTCAGTCCCGGCTGCCACCACTGCAACAGCATCGCGACGATGACACCGGTCAGGGCCACTGTGCTTCCGATACTTAAATCAATGCCGGCTGTAATAATCACCATAGTCATGGCGAACCCCATCACCGCCACCGGGGCCATGCTGCGCAGCAAATCGGTCAAGTTACCGG
>JAAELZ010000743.1 GCA_024226105.1 Pseudomonadota bacterium
GGATCCTTTCCGGAGAACGCACCGCCGCCATGCGGAGCCGCGCCACCGTAGGTATCAACGATAATTTTTCGGCCGGTCAAACCACAATCGCCAACCGGCCCGCCGATGACAAAACGCCCTGTCGGATTAACCAGAAATCGCGTTTTATCTGAAAGCATATCTGCCGGTAGTACCGGCTTGATGATTTCTTCAATGACCGCTTCTTCAAGCATCTTGTGGTCGACCTCTTCGCTATGCTGGGTAGACAGCACCACGGTTTCAATACCCACGGGCTGACCATCCTGGTAACGAACGGACACCTGTGATTTGGCATCCGGGCGTAACCAGGTCAGCGCCCCGGATTTACGCACATCTGCCTGCTTTTTCACCAGGCGATGCGCGTAGTCAATCGCAAACGGCATTAAGGTATCGGTTTCATCACAGGCATAACCAAACATCAACCCCTGATCGCCTGCGCCCTGATTCAAATCCAGGCCTTCGCCCTCATTCACACCCTGAGCAATATCGGCCGATTGTTTGTCCAGCGCAACCAGCACCGCGCAACTGTTATAGTCAAAACCCATATCCGAATGGTTGTAACCGATCTCTTTGATGGTATTTCGCACCACATCCTGATAATCGATATTTGCACCGGAGGTAATCTCACCGGCGATAACCGCCATGCCGGTAGTGACCATCGTTTCACACGCTACACGTGATGCCGGGTCCTCGGCAAGCAATGCATCGAGCACTGCATCGGAAACCTGATCGGCAACCTTGTCCGGATGACCTTCAGACACAGATTCTGAAGTGAATAAGAAATTTCTCGCCATAATGGCTCCTGAATGAATCGTCTAAGTGGAATAAAATCTGCGCCTATATGACATAAGCACATAAAGAAGTCTTTATATGTTTTGGATGATACCACAAAGCGTTAGAAAAATCATCGAATAAGCGCCATGAGAAGCGCCCCCTTTAGAAGTGTGTGTTAAAAGTCGCCGATTTGCCGCTTAAAGTGTCGGATATCTGTCGCAAGTTGACTACATAAGGGATTAAAATCTCCGATACGTGGCACCTTCCTCAGGACATCATTTATTAACACTGAGGGCACCGAGGGCAAAGAGCATACAAAGTTGCTTTTCGCCACGCCTTTTGTGGCCCCTGTGTTCTAACAATCTATTTGAATGAAAACTGACCAAAATACCCGATTTCTGATTTCTGAGCTTCACGTTCGCGGGCAAATCGTCCAGCTGGAACACAGTTACCAGGGCGTGTTGGCCAATGCCGACTACCCGCCCGCAGTTGCTGAACTGCTGGGCCAGGCACTGGCAGCGGTCAGTGCGCTGGGCAGCATTATCAAATTGCGAGGCTCCATCATTATGCAAGCGCAGGGTGACGGTCCTTTACATACGCTGGTTGTACAGGCCAATAATGCCGGCGAGATTCGCGGCCTGGCACACGGTTATGAGGCGCTCAACGAAGAAAGCAAATTTTCCGAATTGCTGGGAGCCGGGCGACTGGTGATGACAGTTGATGCACAAGGGGGCAAACGCTACCAGGGCATCGTACAGCTAGAAGGCGAACAGCTTTCGGATATACTGGGTACCTATTTCGAGCAATCAGAACAACTGAAAACCTCAATTTTGCTCGCCGCCAATAACCGGCGGGCCACCTGCTTTTTGCTGCAGCAACTGCCAGGCAGGGGTGGTGAAAACCCGCATGAAAGCTGGCAACATGCCAAAATATTGAGCGATACCCTGACAGAACCGGAACTGCTGGAGCTCGATGTCGAGCAAATTCTGCATCGACTTTTTCATCAGCAGGAGGTGCAGGTATATAAGCCGGTGCCACTAACATTTCGCTGTCGTTGTTCTCGCGAGAAGGTAATCCCTGCGATCGTGCAAATGGGCCACAAAGAAGCGATGCGACTGGTTGAAGAGCAGGGCAAAATTGCCGCCAACTGCGAATTCTGTAACCAGGCCCACCATTTTGACCGGATTGATGTGGCGGGCTTGTTTAAGGCTCACGCAAAAGCACCCGCCCGACCACAATAGACCCGGCTTCCAAAATGATTAAAGGCATGTTTTCAGGCTATTTGATGATGCTATTGACCGCCATCATCTGGGGTTTTGCTTTCGTGGCACAAAAAAGCTCAATGGAAGTTATGGGGCCGTTTACCTTCAATGCCGCACGTTTTGTGCTGGGGGCCAGTTGCCTGTTGTTATTGCTACCCTTTTTAAAATCCAGGCACGGTGCGCTGGGCAAAGCGGGGTGGCGTAGCGCTGCCGGAATGGGGGCATTATTGTTCCTGGGGTCAATTTCCCAGCAAATCGGGCTGGTCAGTACTACGGCGGGCAAAGCAGCGTTCATCACCGGGCTGTATATCGTGCTGGTGCCGTTGATACTCTCTTTTTTTGGTCAGCTTTTGTCTCGCTCTATATGGCTTGCGGTGGCTCTGGGGTTGGGTGGGCTGTATCTGCTCAGCATGCAGGGTGCCACCATAATGCCGGTTACAGGGGATTTGTGGGTGCTGGCTTCAGCGTTATTTTTTGCACTACATATTGTGGTCATCGGTCGCGCTTCGCTGGAGCACGATGCCCTGCGTCTGTCTATCGTTCAATTTTATGTGTGTGCCGTACTGAGCCTGATTGGCATGCTGTTCTGGGAGACCCCGAGCCTGCAGGCAATTTCGGACGGTGGCTTAGAAATACTCTATGCAGGGGTTCTGTCTGTCGGCATTGCGTATACGTTGCAGGTGTTCGCACAAATTCGCGTTCCGCCTCACGCGGCCGCCCTGGTACTGTCGCTGGAGACTGTATTTGGTGCAATTGGCGGGGTATGGTTACTGGGTGAGGAAATGACCCTGCGCATGGTAATTGGCGCCGGGTTGATGATGGCGGCGATTTTGGTGGCACAGGCAAGGGCTGGCGACAGGGCTTCATAATCCTAGAATCCTCAGTTGGACAGGGTATAGGGTGCTTCTGTGGTGGCCAGGAAATGGATTTGGGGCAAGGCGTAAAGCGCGGAATGGCCACGCAGTTTATTGCAAGGCCCTTCCAAGTGGTTACAACGCGGCCATGCGCCGCCATAGGAGTGCCCACGAAAAATTGGCATTGGACCCTGTAGCGTCCTTCACCCATAGAGTGAAAGCGGGAAA
>JAAELZ010000744.1 GCA_024226105.1 Pseudomonadota bacterium
CTGAAACGATGTCGAGTGCCGACTTCTGAAGGAACGCTTTGATGTTGCTGCGGTAGCGAGCGAGAGAAAATCGCGGTTCGATCCGCACGGAGATTTCCGGTCGCCCCTTCTCAACTTCCTCGATGGCGATCTCGGTTACCACGCCACTGATCACGCGCACCGGCGTGTCGCCGCGCAATAAGATCACGCGGGCGTCCGTCTTGACCAACGCCGCGGCGGAGAGCTCGACCCCAGGCTGCAGGCGCAGCGACACCTGGCGACCGCTGCGGCAACTGCAGCACCATCTGAATCATCCGGGGTGTCGTCAATAACGTATTGCAGCAGCGATACGCTGACTTGAGGGTCAACCGGAAAGGTGACCGCCAGCCAAATGCCATTGGCCAATGCCACCAGCGCATCGTCGTGCTCGCTCTGTGACAGTACGTCACAGGCTTCGGCAGCAAGTTCCCACTGCGCGGCCTGGGTAAACAGGTCGACGATGGGGCGAACGATTTTCCAGGCTTCGTCGCCACGTTCCAGTGCGTTCAGCAATTCACCTTCATCCAGTCGCAATTTTGCCAGGGATAGCAGATCGGCAGATTGGCTTTCGGTGATAATACGTTCACGTAATGCTTTTAGCCTCGCCTCGAGGGCTTCGGTCGAATCGATGGCGTCTTCGCCGGATTCAGAGCCGAAATCGTAAGTTTGTTTAATGCTCATGGGAAATTCGTATCGGGGCTGCGGCCTTCAGGGGATCTCTACTAATTCTGGGTGTGTCAGATTAAGATTAGAAAAGCTCAAGCTCAAGGCGCAATCCGTGTGTAATAGCGAGCCATTGCGAAGGATTGGAACGCAGAGATTGAGTTTTTCTAACTTAAGATGACCATTCATGAATTATTAGTGGTTTCCTTTAGAGCCTGTTTAACGGTGCTGATCCAGAACCGAGGTGAAAACTGCTTCAAGACGGTCTTCCCAGTTATCCGGGGTGTCGGGGTAGGTTGGTTTAACATCCATGCGAAAAAACATCTCGCCACTGGCAGCCTTTTCACGAACTTTGTCTGTTAGTTCCGCAAAGGTATTCAGGTCGTGGTTTTCAAGCAGTATTTCACTAAGCCAAAGCATTCGGGTATCCGGGTCGTGTTTGTCGTTACCGCCTAATCAATAGAGGCTATGCGGTTTTGTGTATATCATTATCGCGCCTAAGATGGCTTATTCAAGTCTTGATCTAGTTTGCCGGTTTTAGGCAGGCTATACCATCTGTCTGATGGGGGGGCAGGCTGTCACAGTCGGCATATAGGCCTTTGTCGTTCGGGAGTATAAGAAAAAACTGATATACCAAGTGATTTGCTCAGATAATAACGCCCATAAACCATCTATACCAATGGGGTAGGGCATAAAAAATCATATCCACCCCTTCAGGAGAATGGGTAAGCAAGACAAAACATTGCACAATTCAATAGTCAAAAAAGTAAGCGCGATCGACAGGTCTGCGTCGTATTTGATCATTAGTGAAAGCTAGTTTGCCGGGCGAGAGGCCTTTTAGCAAAATAGAACACACAATCACGGCGTGAGTGATCGCCTTACAAACCGAATTATTAAACAGGAGAACAGCATGGCTGATAACAAATATCCTACCCCGATGCTCGACGAGCTGGAAAATGGCCCCTGGCCAAGTTTTATTACCGGCATCAAGCGTCTGCGTGACGACCACCCTGATGAACGTATTAACAAGCTCTCACGTGGTCTCCTGGGACAGTTGGAGCACTCATACGAAACACGCAAAGGATACTGGAAAGGCGGAACGCTGAGTGTATTCGGCTACGGTGGCGGCATTATTCCCCGCTTTTCTGAAGTGGGTGAGGCGTTTCCTGAGTCAAAGCAGTTTCATACTATTCGTGTTCAGCCGCCCGCGGGCAACCACTATACCACTGACATGTTGCGTCAACTGGCGGATAGCTGGGAAAAGCACGGTTCCGGCCTGGTAACTTTTCACGGACAAACCGGTAACATCATGTTTATCGGTAGCGAAGACGATGGTGTTCAGAATTTCTTTGATGAAATCAACGAATACGGCTGGGATTTGGGTGGTGCCGGTCCTTGTGTGCGCACCGCGATGTCCTGCGTGGGTGCGGCGCGTTGTGAGATGTCATGTGCGAACGAGCACAAGCTGCATCGTGCGCTGGTGAATAACTTCACCGATGA
>JAAELZ010000745.1 GCA_024226105.1 Pseudomonadota bacterium
GGGCAGCAAATTGCGGGTAGCCTGGCACAGGCCAATGCAGAAATTAACCATGACATTTTGTTGCGCGCCCTGACGGACACAATCACCCAGCAGGAAACACTAATGTCGATGGAAGAGTTACAGGCCTTTTTACAGGCGGAACAACAAAAGCAGATCGAAGCGGCGCAAGCGGTTGCAGAGCAAAGTGCGAAAGCAGGCGAGCTGTTCTTAATTGAGTACGCGAAAAAAGAAGGCGTGCAAAAAACCGAAAGCGGCATTATGTACGTGGAAATTGAAGCGGGAGAGGGCGAGAAGCCGTCTTTAACCGATACGGTAAAGGTTCACTACCAGGGCACGCTCAAAGACGGTACCGAATTTGACAGTTCGTATGCGCGCGGAAATCCCGCTGAATTTCCGGTCAATGGTGTGATTCAGGGTTGGCAGCAAATCCTGCCGATGATGAAAGCCGGCTCGAAATGGGAAGTGGCGATACCCTCAGACCTGGCCTATGGTGCACAGGGTGCGGGTGCTAACATCGGTCCCAATGAGCCTCTGGTATTCATAATCGAGTTAATTGAAATTAAGTAATGCACCATAATGGTGCATTTTGAGGGTTTTCATGCGGAAATAATACGCTGAAAAATGACTGTTTTTTGCATGAAACTCTCAGTTACACTTTTTAATTATCAACGTATACAAAAGCTTAGGACATGTTCTAAATAAGCCTGTTAACGAAAACCGGACATTAGCCTGTTCGTCTAAAGCCGCAATATTGCGTTGGCCTCTGAGCTAATTTGATACACTCCAGCCCGGTTTCACATATATCTATTTTTCATTCACTATTTTTCGCAATACAGGAGCAATCTCATGTCTGCAGCAGATGCATTAAAACTTATTAAAGACAGTGGTGCCAAGTTCATCGATTTTCGATTCACAGACACCAAAGGTAAAGAGCAACACGTTTCGGTTCCCGCTAAAACGGTTGACGAATCTACATTTTCAGCTGGAAAAATGTTTGACGGCTCGTCTATTGCGGGCTGGAAAGGCATCAACGAGTCGGATATGATTTTGATGCCGGATCCAGCATCGGCTGTGGTTGATCCTTTCATGCAGGACGTGACGGTTATTTTGCGTTGTGATGTTGTTGAGCCTGCTTCCGGTGAAGGTTATGACCGGGATCCTCGTTCGACCGCCAAGCGTGCCGAAGCCTATATGGCGAGCGCCGGTATCGGCGATACCGCCTTCTTCGGCCCCGAGAACGAATTCTTCCTGTTTGATGCCGTTCATTATGGTTCGGATTTATCGGGCAGTTACTGTGAGATTGATTCTATGGAAGCGTCCTGGAATTCCGGTAAAGAATATGAAGATGGTAATACCGGTCACCGCCCGGGTTTGAAAGGCGGTTACTTTCCTGTACCGCCGGTTGACTCCCAGCAGGACGTGCGTTCGGCTATGTGTTTGACCATGGAAGATAT
The DNA here is from genome assembly GCA_024226105.1 of Pseudomonadota bacterium. Classification (GTDB taxonomy): domain Bacteria; phylum Pseudomonadota; class Gammaproteobacteria; order Arenicellales; family Poriferihabitantaceae; genus JAAELZ01. The sequence continues at coordinate 1,455 of JAAELZ010000745.1, forward strand.
GGGGCTGGAGGTAGAAGTTCATCACCATGAAGTGGGAACCGCCGGCCAGGGTGAAATCGGTGTACGCTTTAACACATTGCTTACAAAAGCCGATGAAGTTCAAACCTATAAATACTGTGTTCACAACGTTGCGCATGCGCATGGTCTGACGGCGACGTTTATGCCCAAGCCCATCGTGGGTGACAACGGTTCTGGTATGCACGTACACATGTCCATCTTCAAGGACGGTGAGAACCTGTTTCACGGCGATGAATATGGTGATCTGAGTGAAATGGCGTTGTATTATATCGGTGGTATTTTCAAGCACGCAAAAGCCCTGAACGCATATACCAACCCGGGTACAAACAGCTATAAACGTCTGGTCCCCGGTTTTGAAGCGCCCGTTATGCTGGCTTATTCTGCGCGTAACCGTTCAGCATCCTGCCGTATTCCGTACGAAGTGAATCCCAAAGGACGCCGTATTGAGATTCGTTTTCCTGATTCAATTGCTAACCCCTACCTGTGCTTCGCTGCATTGTTAATGGCAGGCCTTGATGGAATCAAGAATAAAATCCACCCGGGTGATGCGTCAGATGATGATCTGTATGACCTGACCGCAGAAGAAGAAGCGAAAATTCCTCAGGTTGCAACCAGCCTTGAAGAAGCCCTGGCTGCACTTGATGCCGATCGCGGCTTCCTGACCGCAGGTGGTGTGTTCACCGATGACGCCATCGATGCGTACATAGAACTGAAGATGGAAGAGGTGCAACGTATGCGTATGACCACTCATCCAATCGAGTTTGATATGTACTACAGCGTATAATTCTACGTAAAATGCATAAAGCCTCGCTTCGGCGGGGCTTTATTTTACCCTGTA
>JAAELZ010000746.1 GCA_024226105.1 Pseudomonadota bacterium
GCGATCAAAGCCAGAATAGTGATGACCGCCACCGCATCCACTATCATGGTGGGTAGCGCCGGCCAGCTGAGCCCGATAACACTGCTGAACACCAGGATATGCGGCGCCAGCAGAAAAATCACCACAAACAGGCCAATATGAAATATGTAACCCACCATGATGGTAAACGGGGAGCGCTGCAGTGTTCCTTCGGCAGGAATTGAGCGCGCCACCATGGTGCGAAAGCCGCCCGCGGTAGCCGAGCCTTTCGGGGAGGCGAGGTTTTCTTTTCGCCCCAGCATGAGTATTTCGATGAAACGCACAATCATTCCCATCACCAGAATGACGGTGGCGATTTCAAAAGCCGGGCCACGGGCCCAGAGTAACCAGTCGGTAGCTGTCATGATAATTCCTCGTCTATTTTGTTGGGCGGGGGCATCTTAATAGGTACTGGCTGAGCAGCCAGGTGCCTGAAATGGTTGAGAACAAGGCGAAGATCGCAGCTAATAGTCATTCTATTAGCAAGATTAGCAACACAGTTGTCGACCTTTTCAGGCGCATCGATGTCAGTCATGTATCTCATTAAAATGTCCCTAAATCGTCCAGGGTGGTGGTTTGATGTTTGCTCACCGCGCGTTTTTTATTCGCCTGGTGGAGTGCCCCTGCGGCTACGCCCACAGCCACACCGGCTGCGGCAGCGTATACCGCGGTTTGTGCGATTTTTTCGGTCGGCGTGGACAGGGCTTCATAGAAGCTGCCCGCATCCCAGAAATCCGGTTCTGAACA